>CAUQUX010000001.1:0-34742 GCA_963521235.1 uncultured Veillonella sp.
TTCCCCCTTGGATAATCAAGCCCCCAAAAGCCTCCCCGAAGCATATGTACCAGGCATTTTCATTAGAGAAATCAAATCTAACTCCTTTGGATTTTAGCAAGCTCGTTACATCCACGTTTACCTCTCCAATAAGCGCCTTTACAACCGATAATGTAGGCGCCAACAAGGTATTAGAGTCGGATTTATTGTTAGTGATTAGTTTAACCAATTCAGTAACATCACCTTTAGTTACATTAATTCCCTCGTTATGTTTAGCAATACCTGTGATGACGTTATCCCAATCAGCATGATATTGCCAACTAGACCAGGTGTTGTAGAACACACGAGTTGCTTGTTTAATTGCCTTGCCTTGGCCGTACGAGTAAAACGTTTGTGTGATGACGTTACCCTCTGTTTTCGTAACGTGAATCTGCCCATATGGATAGATTTTACTGGATGATGGTGCATTGCTCCAACCAAGAACACCTGCGTTGCACTCGTAGATGCCAGGCTTAGTAAGGTCGTTCCAATTACGAATGTTACTTGGAATGGTTGTGCCTCCTGCGTATCTATCTAAATTGTGAGCGCTCTCATTGTTGTTATGCGCTGTAATCTTTGCATCTACTTGTTGCTCGTTCATGCCTTCATGTAACGTCACATTGCAAGTTACTTGTTGCGCATTACTGAACCCAAATGCCACATTCATATTTTGGCGATAGATAGCTTGACCATTCACCACTGGCAATGTGGATGGGTCTTCATCTTTCATAATTGAGTAGAGTATTAATTGACCTCGTTTATCTCTAGCGTAAAAGCCAATCTCACGCATGACAATTGGTGATTGAATGGATTCGTTCGAGATTCTAAACCGAACTAAGCATTCGGTATTATCTTGCGTGATTCCAGCAATCTGTAATTTCAATTTCTTTGCGCCTAGGTTGTTGGCTGTTTCCACATTGCTAACATTGCCATCCCCTAGCCAAATTTCTTCAATATGAAGCTTTAATTCATTTGCCATAACGGATGCTTGTAATTGCTTGCCTACATTCGTTAGATAGGCTTGACTCCACGCCATTTGTTACCTCCTTGTGATTTCAATTGTGGTACTTGCAAGAGCACCACCATTATAAATGGTAGTTGAAATATCATAATTTCTTGGTTTAAGAATGGTTATTTCCTTATCAACTAGATATAATCCACCGCCAACATTCAATTTTGTTTGAGTTTTATCTTCTACTAACGTTTTTAGTAGTAAATTCTTAGGAACGATTGGTTCCGCATAATTAATCACTTCGCCAGATCGTTCACGCATTTCTTTACTTAAAATAAACCAAATTTCATAGAGATTTTCGTTCAAATCCACACCAACAGCACCACGACCAAATGTGGCATCAAGCATTTCTTGAAGTTTCTCCACCGTATAAGGTCGTGTGCCCGCCAATAGTCGTAGTATGCGATTGCGCCTATCCTCAATGGTGTCAGTATCTTGCGGTAGTACCTCAAGTATCCACTCCCAATGCGACAATCCGAGCTCACCCATGGTAGGAATGAACTGATTATCTAGTAAATCTGCCATGATTTCCCATAAGAGTATAAACTCAGGATTCTCTACACGCATAATTTCTTGCATATCCCGACTGTCACGGCTAACAGGTGGTAGGAACTGCGAAATATCAATATCGTTACGTCTGTATTCCATATTAGCCACCTATGTTAATGTTAAGCGACCAACGGTAGGGATTTGATGTGCTTCAAGCAATAACTTATCACTTCTACCATCGATTGTGACGGAATCGACATCAATGACATTAGGGAGTTTTAGGATTTCAGCCACGATATAAGCGGTTCGAACTGTGTCACGACCTCTATCGTCATTCTCTCCCCAACCTTTACGAATCCCTAGCAAGTAGGATTCTATCGCCTTTGTGGCGATTGGCTGTAAATCTTGAGATGTTCTTCCTCCGCTCAATGTTACTCTTGCGTTAATCGTGAGTGGCGCTGATTCTGCACTAACCACCGTTACAGTATGACCAATTGGCGCGATGCCATACCCTTTGCCTTGTGGTACAGGGTCAATTTTATTTTGAACCAATTTAATGAGTTCAGAATCTGCAGCGCCGTACTCGCTGTTGGTAACGACAAGTTTGACGGTACCACCACCATTCCAACATCGATACACTTTAACACCACCAACACCAGGGATAGCAAGCACCTTTTCTTTGTAATCAGCACCATTTCCTCCATAGGCCTTAGATTTTAACGCCTCAAAGTATCTTTTACGGAATACTTCGGTGTCTTCTTCATCTTCGCCTGGAGTTATGATTTTTACGATTTCTGCACTTGTAAGCCCGTTTACAGGAACTACAGGGGTAACATATCCAATGCATCCATTGGCACCACGTCCACGTGTCTCACAGCGCATTTTATACCTATGGTTGGCATCATCAATCACTTCATCAACGATAAAATTGTATTCTTCAAAATTAAAACGACTTCCTAAAGGGACTGGGGCATTGAATTTACCCTCTACCTCTGCAAAAGTCGCTTCTTCTGGATATATGTTAAACTCCGAGGCTCGTAATTTCAAGAACGCACGGCTCGCCGTTTTGGCGAATGTTTCTTTTAAAATCACATCGGCCATAATATAGAGTTCAGCAAGTTCAATAGATGCTGGAGCCGTTGCATCGTAAATGATTGACCCCTCACGCCTATCGAATGCATGATTGACCCTACCAAGCATGCGCTGTTCAATTTTGTCAGCCGTCATATGCTCATACAACGTTAATCAGCTCCTTCCTCAAGTCTGTAATAGTACCGTAGATAGTATCTACGCTGAACATGGTGAATACATCTCCTTGATTATGTCCAAACTCAAACCCATACACATCTTTTATACGATCGTCAGCCAACAACGCCTCTGTAATGCGCCGCTGTAACTCTGCGTATACATAAGGTATTGGTTGGCCAAATAGGTCTTGTAGTTCAATCCCATAATTCCAACTGTAAATGATGTATTCGTACCGTTCAGTGTTAATAATCTTATAGATAGCTTGTTTCATCGCTTCTAATTCATCTGTAAACCCTCTAATTTGACTATCTCTAGCATAATCAAGAGCGTACGTATAACTAGGTTGATGCGCAATGGTAACATCAGCTATCGTTTCATTAGGCGTCAATTTATCACTCATTTAGTCGTGCACCCCCTATTTGGATTATACCAACGGTCAAGCACGATATAGCGCTGTCCGCCACTCTCTTGAATTAGTATTGCCTTATCCCCTACCTTGAGTGAGTTATGGATAAGGAACTTTTTTCTGCCTACATAATCGTGATTATGACTTTGGTATTCTGCTGCACCAACGCCTCCAGCACGATTTTCTGTAACGTGGTCAACACTTATTTCTGCCGTCCAATCAGTGGTATTTTTGGTAAATACTAGGTTGCTTTCAGGGATGATAATTTTAGGGTCTACCTGAATTTGATAAGGGCTAGTGCTTATCACTTCCCCTATCACAATATCACTCATGACGTAGGCGTTCATGGTGTCAGTGACCAACGTTTTGAAAGTGTCCACTAGTTTATTAAAATCATTCTCCATGTTACCCCATCCTTATCACTTTGGTAGGAGCTTCACCATTACCCCATGCGTAATTCACATCACCATATCTCATAGCATAACCACGGCTTGAACTATTACCAAATCCACCGCCTGCACCATCTGCTATAATGACATGATCGTTATTGCCATATACGAGTAAGTCACCTTTGTTGGCATAGCCATTGAAGGATTCGACTTTATACCCTTTAGCCTTTAATGAACTTTCAAGCGTGTCAACATCTGCCACGCCTCTATCGGCCAATTCCTTGAGGTCTTTGTTATAGTACGAACCAGTTTTTACAGCTACGTCTACACAACCGACTTCACCATATTGTGAGGCCATGCCCTCATTTGCTTTGAATCCGTAATCCACTTGATTTGGGTTAACTCCTGTCACCGCATTACCTCCGCCGTGCTTCGATTTCTGCTCCGCTGCTTTAATCTGCTCAACGGCTTTTGCATCTTCATCTTTGGCGACTTCATATTTTGCTGGGTCGCCTTGATAGTACACATCAAGGTCCATGGAATGGTAACCATGCTTGAATGTATGTGTTACTGATTCCACCATAACGTAATTATCTACCACAATATCACCTAGATTCTTCTTGAGGTATAACAAGGTGCCACCACGTACCCTAACATCGCCAATGACATTCTTGATCCTAATTTCACGTGTTTTGCGGTTCTTTAGGCTTATAATTCGCTTGGCTCTATCAACTGCGTTCGTCACCTTATCATCTGGCATCATAAGATACTGCAACCGTCCCCATTTCTTGATGTTTTCGTCATCTTTTAAAATGGCGGTAGTTACTAACTTCTTAGAATCACCATCTGGTACGTTACGCACTATCTTTACTTGATTGTACGTATCTTTATCGATAGATGTTTTATAGTCGATATTTTCCATCACGTCATCGTCAATGAAGATGTCAGTTTTCATAGATTCCAAGGACTTTAGCATAAGTTTCCCTTTGTCATCGTATAGATGGTAAAGGTCATGCTTTGGTGTGTTGATTACCGTTTGTTCTAAGGCATACATAATGATGTCAACGAGGGTTTTATTCTTCTCTACACGCATTGGAGTCGAGGGAATAACGTACTGCGTATTGTCGAGTTCACCGACTTGTAAGCCAAAGTCCGTGGCTATCATTTTAACCAAATTGGTGGCGGTGATACCGCCGTATACGTAACAATCCTTGTTCTTCAAATATCGTAATTGGTCGTAGGCTGTAACACTGATTACACCGCTTTTGTCCCGCGATTTCTCAAACACGTTGCCAACGAATACAATATCGTCATTGAGTTTGAATTGAACTGCATTACCTTCTTCAAATTGCAAGATACCATCTGTCATTACTTTGAAAGTCATTTTAGAGGGAATGCCGTCAATTCCTCTTGTGACTTGCACTCCCTCTAAAGGGTCTACTAGGTATTGATCATTGCCATTCCTTATGATGAGTTGGTATCGATACGGTACTGGCATTGCCATTTGAGTAACCATCATTTACCTTCTTTCAACTGAATAACTTGACCAACCGCAAGTACAGCAGGAACTGCAACCTTATTGAGCGATGCAATGGCGAATAGATTGTTAGTGTTGCCAAATTCACGCTTTACAATTTGTTGTAAGGTGTTACCTTGTTTTACCTTAGCCGTTTGATTGGGCTCTTTATCGGATGGTCTATTAGACGTGACCGTGCCTTTTACATTGCCCTTTTCATCTGTTTCAACAGCTAGTTTCTTGGAGCCCCAATCTTTCCATTGCTTGAGCTTAATAGGCACTTCACAATCAATGCCTAATTCGTGAGATTCCTCGATTGAGTAATCCTCAAGAGTCACCTTAGTATTGGTCATACTAAGCATGTTACCCTTTTCACTCATTCGTACTACGATAAACTGAAAAGGCTTTTTCTCTTGCTTAAATCGCTTAAGTTTGTCCAGGTAATACTCCGCCTTTTTCGATTTCATAATAAGCGATTGATTGAAAGGGTAATCGTTGTTAGGTAGTAGGATTTTAAATGACCAATCTGTCAGCCCTGGCGGCTTAACGATGTTAACCTCTCCAGCGCCTATCAAATCAATGGTTTCGTTCTTCCCATTAATGGATGTAGTCATCGAAGGTGGTGGAATTGGTATCTGTATTGAGTTCAAGAAGAAATAATACATTACATCGCCACCCCTTCCCGTTTCATACCAACAGCATTACGAATGCCGTCGAGCAACTTGGATGTTACTCCATCTAATTCCATTTCATTAGATATATTGTTATCCATATCAACATTCACGATGACGTGAGACTGATTGAATTGGTTGAGCGCTGATTGAACCGCACTCTCACGAAGTTCCTTGATTTCATCCGCCGTCATCTCAACTGCATCTGCCGTCCGTTTTGTATGGTGAGCTGTTTTTCGACCTGCTTTAGAATCTTTTGGAGTCCCGTCTTTATGCGTCGGAATTTCACCTATTTTCTTTGCATCAAAATCAGGAATTTTAATTTGTGGCATTTCAAAGTTAAATAAATTTTCTCCCATCTTATAGCCAGACTCTGCATAATCCATTTGACTTACATAATCCATCTTTCCAAGTAGTGTAGTTTCGCCTCCTGCAATAGCCTTACGCTCTATATGAAGCGCTCCAGCATTAACCGTGGTGTCGCCTATGATTTTATCCATACCTGGAATTTTCTTAATCAAGGAAAGCGCCGAGTTCACCGCTTGGCCAATCAAATCTACAATGTCATTCCAAATATCTGCAAATAGGTTATAAGTTGCATTTAATGGGTCATTGAATACATTCCCAAGGAAGTTAGCAAATATTGCAATCCTGTTCCATACGAATGCGATCCCATTACGAATGCCTCCCCATAGCCAAGCGAACGCACCGAATATCAACCCTGTGGCACTAATTGAAGTACCCGCGAAATAGTTCACCGCCGATACTGCCAAATAGAACACGCCAATTAAAGCGATGATACCACCAACAATCCACGTAATAGGACATGCATATAGCGCTGCATTAAGTCCCTCTTGAGCATATGTCTCCGCTATTTTAGCAGCAGTTGACGCCCATGTAGCTACCGTTGCAGCTGCTGTTGATGCCATCATTACCGCCGTATTAGCTGCTGAAATTAAGGTCATCGTTGCATAATAAGTGAGCACTCCCACAGCAATTCCGAATGCCACCTCCACAATTCCAAAGTTTTCACTTAGGAAATCACTGACTGCACCGAATGCTGTGGTAATTCCTGACATCGCCCACTCTGCTACTCCTACAAGCCAATAGAAGAACGGAGCTACATATTCTATGGCATTGGCTATACCGTCAAATATCCTACCCATGACTTCACTGTTACCAAGGTCTTTTAATCTCTCAAATACTGGTGTAAATGCGTTGATAGCTCGGTTTTTTAACTCCGTCATATGGTCATCAAATGTCTTAGGCATTTTAGCAAATTGTGCTTCAATTTCTGGCATATTGTCCATAATCGACTTCTTAATTACTTCTGCTGTGACTGCACCCTCTGACGCCAATTTCTTTAACTCACCACGGCTTACACCCATCGTTTTGGCAATCATATTCTCGATAATTGGCGCATTCTCTGCAATTGAACGGAACTCATCACCTTGTAACTGACCGCTTGCCATGCCTTGGGTTAATTGGAGCATGGCACTCTTTTGGCTAGCCTTGCTAGCACCACCAATGACGAATAATTTTTGAATCCCCTCCATAAAACTTACTGCTTCACGTGGATCAGGGAATGCATCATGCGCTGACATGGATAATTGAGCTGTTGCCTCTGCCATTTCCATGTAACCACCTCTAGCTCGTATAGCTGATTCGTAGATTTTTTCATTCAATGCAACAGCATTGCCTTGATCGTTTGTAATCAAATTTAACCGTGCTCGTATTGAGTTGAACTCGTTAGCGGTTTCATTTAATCCTGTAATTGCGCCTGTGACCATGCTAATACCTCGCATAGCCAAGTCTGCAAAGAAATTGCCCGTAAACGATGCAAGGAATCCACCCCAACCGCTTTTAGCCGAGTTTGTGGCATTTATGAATTGTTGCATTTTGCCAGTCGCATTATTAGCGCCATTAGCAAGCTGTTGCATTCCATTTGCTGCACTTTGAGCAACCGCTGGAATATTGGTTGATAAGTTTATATAGTTTGTAATTGTTGCCACTAGATTCCGCCTCCTTTCTGTGCTTTCCTCTCATCCTTGGCGTGTTGTTGCATAAATGCGTAAATACAAGCCCGTTCCTCTAAGTCCATGTTAATGAACTCAGAGGGACGGATGTTGTATTTTACAAATGCTACATAGGCGAGGTGTGTCTCACCGTCATTGGCGCTTAGGAGTTTTTTACTTCTTTAACCTTATCCTTAAAGCCAGTTTCAAAGCCTTGCGCCTCTTGGATGGCACGTGTTAAATCTGTTAACTCACCACCATTTAACATAGCTTTAACGAGGTCTAACTCGTTGGATACTCCCCAAGAGTTTTGTAATTCCATATCATCCAATGTTGGGAATACAATCGTACGGACTAGCAATTCATCTGTAAATGCTGTCAAATCCATGCGCTCTTCGGCGGTACGTGTGCCAGGCTCGTATACTTTTTTAGTAAAACGAGCACGTAACTTGTCTAATTCCTTATTAGTTAATACACGGATGCGCCATACGATTGGGTCACCATTCTCATCTGTAAATCGTTTGGATGCCACATATTCTACTTCCGTTACAATCTTGGCATTTTGCTTAAAAAAGCCTTTTAATGTTTCAACCATTTCTTCCTCCTATGCATTCATTCCATCTAATTCTTTAAAGTGTGTAACGTATCGAACACTTTCAAATGTAAATGCTAACTCATCTTCAAGCCATTTCCCATCCGCATCAAAATCGGCTACTGGTGTAACGTCTAAGTTACAGCCAACTAAAATAACAGAACGAGGTCCCGCATTTGATGTCGGGTCAAGATTTGTAACTTGCATATCAAAATACGTATCTACACCTGTTTTAATCAACTTTTCAATCATTTCATCAAATAAGGATGTATTCTTATAAATCGTAAGTTTGCCCGTGCCTTCTAAGGACGTTGTTTTATTGCCTTTCAACATGCGCCCTAAAATAGCAACTTGATCCTTTTTCTTTTTAACTTCCGCCTTTAAATTCTTGGCTTGAAATAATAACTTGCGTTTATTATTGGCAATGACGTAACATGTCGCCAATTTAGCGCTGATAACATCACTAGCATTCATTGTGCCAACTGAATTAAAAGTAGTTTCTTCTGCCATCTGTTACCTCCTATTCTACGATTACCGTCATGTAAAGTTTTTCCATCGCAACCGTAGGTTGAATATTAACATTTACAATGACATCTTCCTTGTTGTCGCCTTGCGTTGGAATTTCAATATCTTTATCATCAAAGTTTTGAATCGCTCTAACTCTTTGATATTGTTCCCCAAGATAAACAAGGTCACCCCACAACGCACGACGTCCATCTGCATCATTTTGTACTTTTCCTAAGTATCCTTTATTGAATGTACGACCTGCATCAATCGCCCAATTGTCTAACACTCGAATACATTGATTTAATGCGAAATCTTGGTTCTTTTCTTTTGTGAACTCTGTAAATGTGTTGATATCTTTCAACACACGCACTTCACCTTGCACATTACCGCCTACTGGGTCTGATACGTTGTGAAACATGAACATGCCATCTTTAATGGCTTGCTCTAGCTCAAATTGCTTATATTTGGTATTGATTGTGAACTCACCGTCGTATCTACGGTTAGATAAAGACTCATTGATATTACAAGAAGCCTCACTGCCAACAGTCCAATAGACTGCGGAGGTTGGGTCTTCACCCTGGTCTGTTACTGTATTTAAAATACTAATAATACCCTCGTTGTTAACGCCTTTTTTTCCGTGACATACAAGCTGACATTTTGCTCCCGTGAAATTACGCACTCGAGATGTAAAGGCAATTAATAAGTTCTTAATGGTTTCATCTGAGCCTACATAACCTAAGATGTTGAAATAGTACGGCTCTAAAAATTCAAGTCCGTCTTGATAGTTCTTGCTAGTCACAACGGAACCATTTGTACCGCCTGTGAAAGCAGTGTAAGCAGTTGCCACTAAATTAGCATTCTTCTTAAATTCAACGTAGGCGTTATCGACTAAATCAGCTGCCTTAGCAACCGCTGTTTGTTTATCCACCACCTTACGCACATCATTTGTTGTGATGTAAGTCGTTACGATGAACGCACTTGTTGCGTCTGGGTCAGACTGTACAGATACCCCAAGATCATTTCCTCGAATACCTGCGTATTTCGCCTTACCGTAGTCATTGCTTGCTTTTTCGCCATCACTATTTAAACGGTAGAACTGGCCTGTTTTTAAATGCTTAAACAAGTCACGTAAGCCTTTCATTTTAGGGTGTCCAAAGTCGTAACCAAAGTAATCTTGGCAATTCTTTTGGAATTCATCCACATCTACTCGGAATACTTCGCCACTTGGCCCCCAATCAAGAGATAACATCATAGCGCCGTATCCACGGTCAGCCACTTCTGCATATGCTCTATTTTTACTAATAAAGTTGATGTATGCCCCTGGCAACACCTTGTTGTGGAACAAGAATGTTCCTCCACCTAATGCCATCCTGTACCTCCTTAATTAATCACTTCTACAATCGGACGATTGAACTCATTTTGTAAAATCTCGTCAATTTCCTCATGTGTATACGTCATATCGTCATCTAATAACACGGCTAAAATATCCTTGTATCGTTTATATTTCTCCGATGCAATGATAGTGTAACCATCAAATCGTTCATCCATTCTTTGAACTCCTTTCATTTACATGTAAGCGCTCCATTGCTGGAACTCGTTTACTTTCTTTGTAAAGCAGCATTTCATAAGTCACATCAAAGTGAAGTATTCCATCACTTTCACGGTAGCTCATATTCTCACCACGTGTGATACGGTCGCCTACCCTCACATATTCCAATACGTCGTAAAGTTGTTCACCTATTTGCAGTAGGTCCTTGCGGTAATCAACTGGAATACTTTCAGCATTTAGAAAATACTTAACAGAATAATCAAGCTTACGATCGTACAGCTTGCCTACGTGCAAATCGTGATTAGAAGTTGCTGCCTCCACAAAAAAACAAGGAAATTTTGTCTTATTTTCTTTCTCCTCCACATACACTGGCACTTTGAATGTGTCATATAATGCTTTAGCAATGCCCTCTGTTAACTGAATATCAACCATTGTTTAACACGCTCCTTAGCCATGCATTAAATGCGCTATTCATGATGTTATTGGCATTACTATCAACAATATTCTTTGCCTCTTTTGTTATGTTGAGTCCAGGAACCCATGACTTCTTCAATCTTCCGCCTTTAACCTGTCCACTTTGCCATCCATCGCCAATGAATGGTAGAAATTGCCCTACCTTTTGGCGGTGGCCATCATCCACATAAGATGCATATGTTGAAGTGTTGTAGACCTTCACACTAACAGTGAGATTAGAGTTACCACTCTTTACACTTGCCGCATCCATAAACCAACTTTTACGCATATTTTGCGTATTAAAATAATGCGTTTTAAAGATAGGATTTCCGTTGGCATCGTGCCCCTCTAATATTTGAATACTCCGAGGTCCTACTGGCGTTTTCTTCTTTGCTTCACGCAAATACACAGCGCCCATTTTATTGACAATAGCGCTCATGGCACCTTCAAGGTTTCCAGGTTGAGCTAATGTTTGTAAGTTTTTTTGAAGGTTCTTAATTCCACTGAAATCAAAATCTAAATCTAAATCCGCCATCATCGCACCTCCAAATTCTCAAGTTGAATCTCTTGATGTGAATCGTACACATTAGGCATCGAGCTAGACTTTGCATAAAACTCTCTCTGACGTCCTACAATGTGCATGCGTGCTCCTTTAGGCACAATCACATTAGGCGCCAGGAATAACGTTGTTTTTTGGGCGAATTTTGGCATGCCATCAGCTTGTGATGTGGTAGAGGATTTAAAAGAGACCCTACACGGATAGGGTCCCTCTTCTATCGTTCGATTGATACTAGTAATTCCCGTAGTTTCATCAACGGTATCCTCTTCGGTGTAAATAGTCACCATGCAATCATACATTCGCTCTAACTGCTTACGGTAAGCGCTCACCATCTGATTCGTCGGTAACATGCCAGTAACCTCCTATCTTCTTGAGTGAGTTCACCAATTAGCGCACGCAATCGGTCTTCATCTGTGGTGCCACCTAGGTCAATTGACGTGTCACCCATGCGAATGGATTTAGCAACCTGCGCACCATCACTGCCTAAAATCTCCTTGGCGTTCAAGTGAATGAACGTGCCACAAGCTCGACGTACAATGTACGTTTCAAGCTCTGTCGGGAGCTCTGCGTGGTTGATATCAGCTAGCGCCTTATCCAGTTCGCTTTGAAGGATGTACTCAATCATTTGTGTTTCGATGGCAACAAACTTTGTTGAACCTTCAATAAACTCAACCGCCTTAGGAATCAGCGCTTGCGCCTTCTTCTGCTCCTGTATCTCCATCATCTTTCACCGCCTTCTTGCCTTTTGGCGTATCCTCGGTTTCTTCTACCTCTACAGTTTCCACCTCAGCGCTTGCGCCTTCTTCTGCTCCTGTGTCAACTTCCGTTTCAGGATGTAAATATTGTTGTAACAACATTCCCATATGTGTACCTCCTAGGCTTTAAACGTCATCTTTAACACACGTGCTGGGTTAGTCAATGCTACACCATAGTGTTCGTCAGCTGTGATGACTGTCATTTTGCCAACAATGTCACGATCAGATTCTACTTGTACGTTTCGTTTCAAGTACAAGGATACTGCTGGTAATGTTGGTGTGCCCTCACCGCTGTTAGGTGCCATTTGCACCATGAAGTTAGTGAAGTTAGCACCCTCTTTTGGCACTCGGCGAGATACCACAACTTCAACGCCACAAATAGAACCGATAGCGCCTGTCATCATCAAGTCACCGCCGTATTTGTTTTTGTCGATGAAATCAGCAGATTTACGAATTTGAGTTAATTGCTCAGGGTGAATGAACAACACCTTAGGCACGTCGGATTCCTCTGCAAATTTGTCAACCCCATTTACAACGCCCTCATAAGAGATTTGATTTGCGGATGTTACTTCTAATGTTGTTGTTTTCAACGTCGCAATCACGTCATCTTCAATTTTGTCAGCAATAGACATCCCTAATTGTCGAACCGCTTCGCCAATTGGGTCACCGTAACCAGATAACACCGCTTCATCTGTGATTTTTACTCCGATACCAGCTTTTTTGATTGTGAATTTTTTGGATGTAGTTGTTAATTGATTAAGGTCAATCGCTGCGCCTTCTGCAACATCCTTTGCGGAGCCAATGTAATCATATGCTGGTACTGTTACAGTGTTACCAGGTTGGCCCTCAAGTGTTGTATCGACCGCTAAAATGTTTGCGAATTTAATCGCCTTTGGTAAGTTAGCAGAAATCATATGCCCCATAACTTCTGGATTAATTAATTGTGCAATTTTAGTTGTACCTTGTGGCATTATTCGTTACCTCCATTAATAAATTCTGAATAAGCATCTGGATTTTCTTCTTGGAACTGTACTCGCTCCAAGTAAGACATTTTGTTGAACTGTTCTTGAGTAATCCCTGTGGAGCCTTGGCCACCATGTGGTTCACCTGGTGTGACTCCAGTCGGTTTACTGTCAGATTCAAATAAATAAGGATCAGATTCCTTCAACTTAGTCAGTTGGTCATCTAATCCTTTAATAGTGCCGTCTTTGAGTTTTACGTCTTCTAAATCGAGTAAAGCTCGAACGGCTTTTCCATTTTTCGCCTTGAAAGTCATTAGTGTACGTTCTACGATGCCGTCTACCTCCATCTTGTGAATTTGAGCCGTGTACTCTTCATCCCGTTTGACTTGAGCAGCTTTCATTTCATCAATTTGTTTGGCTAATTCTGCATTATCTGCATTGGTCTTTTTTAATGCCTCCATATCAGACTGCATCGTAGATAATGATTCCTTGGCTTGCTTTAGTTCTTCATTCTTTTGATTAAACTGAACCTTTGTAACGTAGTTTTTACCGTAATCTTCTGCTACTTTTTCAGTTTGTTCGTCAGTAAGGCCTAAAGCCTTTAGCTCTTCTTTTGTCATCGTTGTGACTCCTTTCTAATTCACGATTCGCTTGTTTTTCGTCAGCCACACCTGACGTTTTCTGTCTTTTGTTTTTCGCCTAAAATACTAAAACGGCAATATAAAAGCACCCGTAGGCATTGCCTAGAGTGCTATTACTTTTGATTGTTATTAATGTGATACAGTGCAAATCCAAGGTATATTACGCATAGCACTTGGATTATTTGTAAAATCGTGATGAAATCACACATTGAACTCACCTCATTTCACATATTTCGAGTACCATTCATCGTACTTCAATTCACCATCTACTTGCTCGCTTTTGCCTTTACCGCCTTCGCCACGACTTGCCCTTGTTTCCCCTTTGATTTCTAAATCATCAAAGTAAGGAATTGTTGTAGTTCTGCAATGGCAATGGAATGGCGGAATCGTTACACCTGGCTTAGCATCCTTGACTGGTACTATCTTTCCATCCATACGCTTACATATCTTCGAGGTCTTGCGGTCAAGCGTTGCTAGTATCTCTAACTTTTCCACGCCAATATCATTCATATTATTGGTGAAAGCCTCTTCATACATCCTAGCCGTTTCCGTTTCTACCAACCGCCTTGCGTTCGATTGTGAAACGTTCATCCGTGTAGCAAGACTCTGCGTCATCTTCGCCATGCCATCACCAGCTAGCACCGATTGAACGAAATCATTTTGAATGGTCTGAACTAGCTTTGTACGATCATCCCATATACGGCTACTAAAATCCTTGCCATCTGGTGCCCATGGTTTCTTTATGACCACATCCACAACGTGGTCAGATACCTTAGGCACGATGTTATATTCACCTAGTACCGTTTGCGTAAGGTAAGCCGTCTTGTAAGTGGTTGTTTCGTATGTATCCCTAAGTAATTGGCTTAGGCTATCATCTTCTGCCTTAGATAAGCGTTCAATCTCATGTACAACACTAATGTAAAGTGCTTGCGTTCTATCCAATCGAGCACGTATAGATGCATTTTCAAGCATACGTTGATGCTCCTTGGATAAATCTTCTCGCTTGGCTTGGTCGATGTATTCCTCAAGTGTCATCTTGAAGTCAGCTAGCTCTCTTTTATTGAGCTGTTTCCTTGCTTCTTCTAGGGTGATACCGTTTTCTGTGGCGTACCGTTTGTACCAATCCTCTATCTCTACCGTTAAGCGCCTAAGTGCCCTATCAAAGTTCATAGATAGTTCATCAACTGTCATCTCTGCGCCATGCATGGCTTCATCTTTTAATGATTCGTAACGCTTCGCCCAATATTCTTTACTCTGTTGGTTCATCTCCACCACCTACGATGTAATCCTGTAGCGCCATCTCTTGCATCATCTGTAATCGTTCTTGCTGCAATCGCTCCAGTTCGTCCGCCGTGTTAGTCGTCCATGGATGGTTGGCCACAATCGTTTCATTAGATAGAATGCCAATACTCGATTTACAGTTGTTGATTACCTCGCCCTCATTGACTGGGGTCATACGATTGAAGATGAACTCTACATCCTTAGGGGCTGTTGCGTTACTCAATCCACGGTATGCGTGATAGAACTCCACCAATTGCTCCAATGTGGCTTGAAATTCCACCTCAATTTGGTTCGCATCGAGGTCAATATCACTGTACATGGATGAAATATTCATCTGATTAGGATTGTTGGCCATGCGGTCATCTTTAGCATCGAACCCTCTACCATTCTCGATAATCGAACGTTTCAAAGCTTGCGTGATGAAATCATAGTTAGTAGCGTTTACCTCTATGTTCAATGTTTCGATACCGCCATCATCTCTGACTTTCACCGCACCAAACTGTGCTAATTTCTTTCTAAATTCAGCTAAGTCCGTTCCGTCATAGTTCCGTAACACTAGCAAGGTTTCCCTAGGGTCTTCTTGCATTCTATCAAGAAACATCGAGTACATTTCGTTCAATGCGTCTTGCAGGCATTTCACCCGATTAATTAGTGGTTGCTCAATGGAATTTGCCTTGAATACTAATAGTGGAATGGAAGGCCAATTATATACTTTTCCTTCGTACTGAATGTAATTTGTTGTTTCCTTATCAGTATTAACCGTTAAGCCACCGTTATTGTAAATGTAATAGCTTACACCATCTGGCTTGTAGAATTCTACGTATTTAACAGTGTGAGTCTTTTCTAGCATATGGTATTGCTCCACATCGTAAAAGTAAATAAATGCATCGAGCTTACTATGCTCTTCATCGTGCCAATACGGGATGATATTCTCGGGCTTCATCCGTTTAAATAACAATTCCCCTGTTGGTGCAATGTAAGGGTGTAAGTACCCTTTACCGCCAATATAAGCGTCCTTTGCCACGTTTAATAATTGTCTATGGAACTGTTTGCCAAGTAACTCTACTAGTGCCGAATCATCCGTTTTGACCTCTAATGGATTACCAAATAGGTAGTTGACTTTTTGGTCTACTAAGTCATCAAACTTGTTATCCACTAGTTGATTATTAGGAAGATTTAACGGAATCTCATTATTATCGCTATTGGCAATAGCCGTATTCTCAATGGCCATTGTTCGCTTTTTCTGCTTAATATCATGGTCGCCCTCATAGTATTTGCGACCAGTAACGATGTTTTTACGTTCTTTAGAGTTCATGAATCGCTGTAATTCACGGCGTACAAACTCTTTATCGCTAATACCTGCATTGCCTTTTATGATGGCATCCCATAATTGTCCTAAGTCCACTTTATCACCTCCTACCAACTGAATTTATTCGCATCCATCTCACTACGTAACGAATACCGCACCGAATCAATCGTATGATCGTTACGCTTAGGATAGGCACTAATGAAATTGCCGTGCTTATCCTGGTCGTATTCGTACATCGTAAATTCTCTGTATGCGTTCGGACATCTGTTTTTGTCAATGTAAATCTTATAACGGTCTGATAGCCACTTGATACTAAATTCACGACTATCTGGGCCTTTCTTAACTCCATAAATACGCAAGCCCATATCAGCAAGCTCTGCTATGGATTTTGGTTCAGCATTATCAGCCCATACTACACTCGTTCCGACTTTGTCTTTGATTTTCTCGTACGCCATCGAGTTTTTGAGTCGTGTACTGTATACTTCATCGTAAATGTAAATGCAATCGTGCTTGATGTCATAGTGTAATTTGGTATACACAAACGGGTCTTGCGCAAAACCAAAGTCGATGCCGTGATAGTTGTTGTCAAAGTTCTCTATCATTTCATCGGTTATGGTCATTTCCTCCACATTGGCGAATACGTCACCGCCTGTGCCTGTGGCAATCCCCATGTACTCATGCTCGTATAGGTCGGGTCTCTGCTCTTTCAGCTTTTCCGCCTCAATAATGAATTGATCACCTAACCAATCGCTTGGAACCATCGTGTAATTGCTGTGACTAATGAGCCTGTCGGGGTAATCTGTCAACTGCTCCACGTTCACCCAATTGTCACGGCTCTTCGGGGGATTGAATGAGTAAAAGCACCAATATTTGTCACCGCCACGTAGTAGCGACTGATTGATTGAACGAATCTCATCCATGCCACTGAATTGGTCTAATTCCTCGTACCAAACGCAACCGACATAACCGAATGGCATTTTGAGTGATTTGATTTTTGAACGGTCGTCCGCTCCTAAGAATAGGATTTTCTGCCCTGTTCGTTTATAGATTATCTCAAGCGGTGATTTCTTGAACTCGAACTCTTGCAATAATTCCAATTGTTCGAGCGACCACTCGATTTGAGCATATACCGAGTTCTTGAGGGTGTTCGCCACCTTCCGCAAGATAACCACATTCACGTCTGGGTTGCTAATGATTAGCTGTGGAATCTTCATGCTAATAAACGATGATTTCGTACTACCACGACCGCCTTTAAACCAGTAATGCGTATGGCCGTGGCGCTTGATGTCACCACTAACAGAATCAAAGAACGGAATAATTTTATCCGTGTCATCTGGCACCACAATAGGCGCCTCCACGACTTGCTCCATCTCTTCATGCGATAGGGAATATAGGAACTCCGCAGCTTTAGTGTCGCCTTTAGTCGCCTTGACCACCTGTGCTAATATCACCGCTGTTTGCGTATCGATATTCTGCCCTTTTGCCTCGGCTAATGACGTGATTTTATCCTTAACCTTGCCCTTTTGTAGCGGCATTGCCATTATCTCTTTGGCAAGGTCTTTCCATTTCTTCATTTCACGTCTTTTGGCGCCCGAATTCTTGCCACCTTTTGATGACATTGCAGCATGTGTCTTTTTATCTAAGGTATTTGTGCTTTTGAGGGTTTCAGGATGCCCTCTAGGATTGGCCACCTGTTACCCCCTCCTTCTTCTTAATCTAGAACATTCTTGAATGTGTAACCATATTTCTTTTGATTGCGTTTGAGCCATCTGTCTACTGCATCATTAGGGCCTTTGCCCTTTAAGCCGTTTTTCTCGACCCTTGCGATTGCCTTGAGGAAGTCATTTTGCTTGAAATGAGATTGCTTGGTAAATTCTCGATAGCCCTTAGAATGCGTGGCAATGATACTACCAACATTCGTGCTTGCAACCACCTTCATATCAGCAGGGCTGAACGTGCTGTTATTTGGGTGATTGTGAACGAGTGTAGCTCCTTTCACCGTCCGATTGATAGTTACATTACTTTTATTCCCATTTCTGTAATGATGAACAAATCCGTTTCTATCAATTTGAACAAGCGATTCCCCTGCATCCTTGCCATGCATGTCACGGAACGCTTTTATTGCATTTGCTCGTGTTTTCACTTTTACTTTTGTATTAACACGTGCTGGTAGATTGTCTGCGCTACCATCTTTTCCATTCCCTTTTGCGCTTTTCCAGCTAAAAACGGCGCCAATTCCTCCAGCACCACGACCGCCCATAAATTCAAATTCTATTGTTTTTAGTTTTCCAATGAGCTCAACAGCTTTAGGATGCGTTCTTAAATCATCGATTATCTCGCCTTCTTCAACGTCATCCTCAACGTTCCATAATTCCCACTTGCCTTTAGGCGCTTTAAATAGTAATATCCCGTCCGCCAATTCAACGGAATTGAAGTCACGCATTTTATATATGAACGCTTGTATTTCCATTACCATTCACCCGTTTCTATGAACTTTTTAACCTTATCTCCATACTCTTTTGTTAATGGTCCCGAATATCTAGCACTTCTGCCAAATGTGCCATCAGGTCGTAAGATTAAAGCTGTTTTTTGTGCCCCTGTAATAAAGTAATGATCAGGGTGTTTTTTCCACTGTTTCACTTTGCCACTATCAATGAGGCTTTGAGCGCTAGATTGAATTTTTACTTTCTTACTTGCTTTTAAGGACTTTTCAAAACTATCAAGTTTCTTTTTCCACGTTCTTTCAGTAGCTCTGGTACGACCACTTGTAACTTTTCCTTTTTCAATATCTTTTAGGAACGATTTAACTTGCTTGTAATTGCGTTCTGTAATATTCAAATTGCCTTTCCAATCAAACAAACTCCCTCTAGCATTATCACGCCTATGTTGGCGTTCTATTACATCCTTTTGTTTTTCAATTTGTGCTTCTAATGATTTAATTCTATCTAGCTGTCTTTCATTACGTTTAAACTCTGCTCTACCTCTAGCTTTATCTAAATGCCATGTTTGACCTTGTCGAGCTCTTGTATCTCCCCAATGCTCATTCACTGCATTCTCTAACTCTTTTTGCAAGCGCTCCAATTTCTTCTCGCTAATTTCTGTACGCTTGCTTTTCTCCCCACTACCTGTGAGTGAGTAACTCGCACCTCTACCGCCCACTATTCTTCATCCTTTCCGTTACCGCATTTTGAATGTAAGTAACCTCGCAAGCGAATTTGTATCCAATGTCACCGCCGTATACGATAATGTGCTCTGGCTTTAATTTGCGTATAGCTTCATCCATTCCCTCTGCCCACATATGATAGGCTTCATCTGACCGTTTGACGCCTATTGTCGATACTGCCACTGTGCCACCTGGTTCGATGCCGTCAAAACAGAATGCGAATGTATCACGCTCACACCATGAAAGTGTAGGCACAACATTTGCCCCATTCTGTTGGAGAATTTGACCAATCAACCTGGAACGGTACACATTCCATATCTTCATGGCCATTGGCATTTCAGTATATAAGCTAAAATCAGGAGTTAGCACGCACTCGTAAGGAATTAGCATATCCACGTATTTATCGGGATCATTCCAAATCCTTTCAAATTGGTAGTCATCAATGAAGAAGTGCACGCCTTGCCCTTCTTTCTTTTTGTTGGTTTTGACATAATTAAAGCCAATCAACTCGCTAGGCTTTGCATATGTCCTAGTGATGATTGGCATTTGATAGAACCCCTCAACATTACCGCTGTCATAGTCATGTAAGTTGTAGGCATCCATCGTTCTTTCACGTTCATTTTCTTTTTCATCTGCTGGAGTTAGCAGTCGCTCCACATCGAACCCAAAATCCTCCATATCAAACGATAGGTCTTGGATTTCAAAGGAAAGCAAGTCATAATCCCACTTCGCCATTTCAGCTACCTTGTTATCAGCTAACCGATAGGCTTTAACCTGTGATTCTGTTAGGTCACTGGCAACGATACAAGGAACGTGAGTATATCCCAATGTCTTTGCTGCTTCATACCGTGTATGACCGCAAATAATCACTTTGTTAGTATCCAGGATGATTGGAGATTTAAACCCAAAGTCACGAATACTGTTGGCAACGTATTTAATCGCATTCTTGTTATTCCTAGGGTTATTCTCGTAGGGTGTTAACTCTTCAATAGGCAATTGCACTATGTTCATCGCAACACCTCCCCACTGTTCCGCTTAAATCGTCCATGGCGTTTAGATACGTGAGCCGTTCTTGTACGCATCATGAAGTCTGGTGTCGCATAGGTCTGACATAAGCCGTTATATTCGATTGTCTTCGCCGTGCATATGCCGTGCTCGTTATGCAAGCATTTTCGCTTTATGCATTTAATCTCGGTCATTGTATCACCGCCTTTCTGATTTTGCGCAACAAAAAATGACGTCGCAGCTTTGACGTCATTTCTTGTGTTTGGTTTATAAGATTATAAGGAGTGTAAAACGTTGAAAACTCGTAACCAACATTCTTACAAGTATTATAATATCACGTTGCCTTGACCTTGTTGGCAATTTTGGCATAACTTTTTTTAAATTCTTTTAAGGCTGCTTTATGCAGCTTCGTTCGGAGTTTTTCACGGCTAATATTTAGCACCTGTTCAATGTCTCTCCACGATTCATTATACAAATAGTGATTTCGTATGATCGTTGCATACTCCATTGTTGGCATATTGTCCAATACCTCGTTGATTGTATCAACGTAAGTATATCGTCTTTCAATCAATTCCTTGAGTCGCTCAATCCTATCCTCTAGCTTGATAACTCTGTCATCAATGCCCGTTGGTGTACCGCCTTGCACCTTGGGAGCGCTATAATCAGTCGCCTTTAAGCCGTCGCACTCCGCTCTGAGTTTTCGTATTTCATCACGTAGACAATCAATTTGCCTCGCTATACTCCTCATTTCTTCGAGTATATTCTCTATCTCCAACCTATCCCACCTTTCACGGTTCAACCACGCTGTAAAACTCAAATTTTAGTGTCATATTGCTCGACTTTGTGAACTTTGGATAGATTTCCTATCATCCACAAAATCGAGCTTATACGCCACATTAGAACGGAATTTCCTCATGTGATGTCGTCATGCTGTCAAAGTTGCTCGTTGATGTTTGCGCCCCTGGTGTCTGTTCTTGACCTGTGCAGAAGTCTACCACGACTTCTGTTACATAACGTTTTGAACCGTCTTGCGCTTCATAGGAACGTGTTTGTAAGCGCCCTTGAACGAATACCTTTTGCCCTTTCATGAATTGGCTCATATACTCGCCATTCTTTCCCCATGCCACGCAATTCACAAACGCCGTAAGTTCTTTCGCTTCACCAGTTTGTCCTTTATAGGTAGTAGTCGCTGCTACCGTAAATGTAGCTACCGATGAACCACTTTGCGTATATCGCAACTCCACATCTCTAACCAAATTTCCTAACAACTGTACGTTATTCATTTGTTTCCTCCCATATCACTTCCACATAATCAGTATGTAATTTTTCCACATCTCTGTAAATGTAATCTGCCAAATGTCGTACGAACTTAGGGCTATCATTTTCCAACAAACCAGCTTGCACCATGCCATCTAATACGAATTTCTTAGCAAATGCTATATTATCGCTATCGTGACGGCCCTTCACATGCCACTTGAAAATCATATCTACTTTACCTTTTGGCTTAACAATCAGTCTGTCTTTACATTGCCACGCTACCTCATTAGTAAGCTCGTCCTTAATCTTAGCAGCTGCGTATTTGTTCCTTCGCTCTGTATTAATGTACTCGTTTAGGTAAACAAAGTCGCAATAAATTTTAATTGTATTTACCATCATTCCACCTTGTAGGGGCAACCATCGGCGCATTCATCATATACTGGTACACATGCGTGAATGAAGGCTGTCCGTAATTCGCAATTCGTAAAATCTTTCCTATTGCAGTTTTTGCAAGTACCACCTAACGCATGATCCACTAGCACCGCTAGATATTCGTCGCTTTCCTCTTCCTCTTTCTTTGTATAGGCGGATGTCTACACTGTCTTTACACCATAATGCGCAACTAACCGCATCACCTGACGACGTTGCTCCATATCCAAATCTTCAATGACATGTTTCATCAAACTTTCAGCAAACGTCGCTATCGTATTCGCCTTACGTTTCCATTCGCCCTGGAGATTAAACGATTCAATCATATTCTTTGATTCTTGGTTCATACAGGCCAATAACAGCACGTTTTGTTTGTTGCGACTATTTAAATATCGTCTCTTCACCTACTCACCCCTCCACCCAAATAATCGCTTGTTCATACATTTCGTATAATTCTTCAAATTCAGTATCATCGAGTACAGGCTTCAACTGTTTTAGTAATGGCAATGCCTGATACTTTACCTTCCAAAACTCTTCATCATTGTTACCTGGCCAATATGCCATGGTCATGATTAAATCTAAGGCTTCCGCTTTCAATTCTTCAATTTCATATTCTGTCATAACTTACCTCATTCTTTTAAAGCGGTTTCAATAATCGCCAATGCATGGCCTACTACTATGCGTTTTTTGCCACTCAAATTACAACCATCCATTAATTTGCTTACATATGCCTTTAATCCGTTAATATCAACTATTGTACAATTATTACTAATTACTAAATGCTCTGTTACTTCTTCGGTGATTATAATCTCGTCATCATATCCAGCCAAATATTCCTCGCTAACTCCTAACAGATCAGATAGTTTTGTTAGGTTTACACCTGTCAAGCTTGATGTGCCATTCTCCCACATTCTAACGCTTTGAATGGATACCGCAATTTGTTGCGCCATTTGTAATTGTGTTAGTCCTTTAATAACCCTTGCCTCTCTAAGTCGTTTAGAGAACGTTACCAAATTCTTTACTTTCATGTTTTACTCCTTATTTATTAAACCTTCATCCTTTATTTGCCATAAATCCATGTGTCTCGGTCCCTAAGTGTAACTGATTCACCAAAGTCTCTTAAAGCGTCAATTATCCACTCAAAACTATCCCATGCTTCATCACAATTCTCACAAACTTCTAACACGTCTCGCAGCTCCAATACTCTGCTGGTATAAATACTATAGAATAAGTAGTAACACCCCATCATATCAACAACGAATGTATCCCATTGATACATCGCCTTTGACCGACTCATCGTATATGTAGCAATTGTATCGCATGCATGATATAACACCATCGCTTGCGCTTTAATCCTTTGGCGATAACTGTGTTTCATGATCGTTTGCATTTCGTGCTTTAAAAATTCAGCATGATCATGCAATTTCTTAACCGTATCGTAATTAATTCGATGTTCTTTATCGCATTTTTCTTCTTTCACCATATTCTATGCTTCGACTCCTTTACACTTTCTTTGCATTCATTCTCCTTTTGGCCATCCCTTTGCTAACTAACCAATACGCCTTCATAAGCTGTTGGCGTCGAATCATTCTGCCTTTATGAAATTCCAAGCATCTTAACACTTTTTTTGTTGCATGATCTAGAATTTTCATAATTTCTTCATAGCTGTTCATTCCTATCACCGTCACCACCCCTTAATTTCAATTTCATATACGGAAGAGTTCAACCATTCATTTTTTCTTTTTTCATGCTCTTGTTTTTTTATAGGATTGCTATACTTTGCTCCAAACGCTTTCAAAACTGTGATGATTTCATTTAAGTTATCTTTTGACGCAACTCCATCAATAACTAAATCTACGTAATCATTAGAGTAATAATCATTCAAGCATTCCTTTCTTAACGATAAAACTCCATTTTCAACCGAAATTGTATACTGTGTAAGTTCGTCAAAGTCAAAGTCAATAGATACTTCGTTTTTGTTAAAATCACCATTTTCTTTTTCAAGGATAATGTTGTAAGCCTCGCCACCTACGTAATCATCCCAACATGGAATCCATAATAATTTCATTGTTCTTTCAACTCCTTAACTATCCGTCCTAAAATTTCATCTTACTCTTATGCATTTTACAATACGCCGTCTTTCTCTAAAACACGTTCAAAATTTTCTAACATCTCGTTATACTCGCTTTGTCGCAACAACCATTTATACTCAATAGCAACATAGTATGCAATTATGCAATTCAATTTATTAATCTCATTTTGGTCTTTGTGATACTCCGAAATATAATCCTCCAATAGTTGCAATCTTTTATAGTATATATACTCTAAATTATGCCGTTGGTAATATGATGGATTCTTTACATTATCGCTCATTTATTTTCCTCCTTATTCCCTCGCAAACTTTGACCTCTGAATGTCACTAACTCGCACGTATCACGTAACCTATCATAGATACGCTCGTTATATCGTTTCTTAATGTCATCCTTTGTTAAGTTGGTTGTAATGACTGTCGGTAGCATTCGGTCATATCGTTCGCCTATAATGCTTTCCATTTTCTCTACGATCCATGAATGGTGGTTTCTGTCGGATTCTGCGCCAAAGTCATCAATGACTAATAAGGGAACCGTTCTAAGCAATGTATCGTAATTTGCGAGCTCCTTACGGTCGCTATTCAGTAAGTTAAGCAGCTTATCATTTAAACTAATGTTATTCACGAATAGGCAACGTATGCCTTGCTCTACTGCCTTACGCATAATCGCAATAGCAAGTGTAGTCTTTCCAGTCCCTACCGTTCCTTTTAAGATAACCCCTCTGCCACTATCAATAGCGCTCCTCACGTTACATCCATATTTATACGCCTTGTTGTAACTTTCCTTGTTGCACTCATTAGGCTTACCGTGTTCTTTAAGCCAATCAAAGCTAATATGCTGGTGCCGTTTATGCACTCCGTACCGTTCTAACATTGGTTTAGGGTCGATATATACGGGATCGTCATACTCAACCTTTACATAGCATTCCACGTTATCTTTGCGTGGATTACCTAGAATGTCAGCAAGCCGTTTCTGAATGTCATCACCATTCATCGGTTTCGTTATCCCAATCGACTTCCCGATGGGTTCCATTGTTATATCCTCCATTATTTACATCACGCTCCTTACTGTTTAATATGCCTTTGACGTAATTAAGCTTACATACACCACGTTGTACCGCAATATGCATCGCTCGCTCTACCTCATCCTCACCATGAAAGTCTATTAACTCCTTCAACTGCTCACTAATGAAATGATTAACATCCCCAAAATGATTCATGTAAAGGAGCACGGTCTTACTTTCTTTCCTTTCTTTATTTACTTTCTTTACTTTACTTTCTTTACTTTGTCCATTTGCGTTAACATTTTCATCAGAAATGTATACATTTTTGTCTGAAATGTTATCATTGCGTATGCATTTACCGTCATTTTGAGTACACAAAGGTAACACATGCAAATTCGGAATTTTTTCTGGTCTTTCATAGAGTAAATATCGTTCATCCATTTCAACCGTTTTTCTTCGCTTACATGCTTCTAAATATCGTTCCTGTATGCCCCTAGATGTCAGAATTTTGAACGAGTTAAACAATTCCTCATTGAAGAATCCTCGCTTAACCAATTCCTGCACTACGTCACTCACTAAAGAAGCGGTTACATTGTCGCCGACGCTTTTCGCAAGTAAAAATGCTTCATCATCATTCCAGGTAATGTAATATCCCTGTCGATAGATGAGAGTTAGGAGCCTGATCGTTATCACGATACCTTTAGCTCCAAACCTCGCATCTACAAACTGGATTTTTGAATCTGTGAAAAAGTCCACATCCATGGAAAAGTACTGGATGCCTTTTTTCATGTAAAATCTTTCTTGTTAATTATTTGTTAAATAAGGGATCCATATATTCCCCTGTTTCAGTATTTACAGTAACACCATCATCCATTGTGATTACAGTATGTGGCTCATCCTGGTGGATTACCATGCCATCTGCATCGATGGTATCCCCATCAAATTCTGCTTCAAGTGTTCCATCATCTTTAATGGTCATTTTGCCACCATCATTCGTGATGGCATCTACCATTTGCTGTCCTTGCATTTCGATAGATAAAATACCATATTTACTAATTAACCGTTTGAGTACTGTTTTAATAGCCATGCTGTGAAAGTCAGTTAAGCCCCATTTTTCAGTACCACCTTTATAGTTCTTGCTGAACTTCCTAGCATGGGCTTGCATTTCCTCAATGCTCATGTAAAGGTATTTCTCGAATCCGTTTACTAGCTTGAAGTAGGCAATGTAACCTACGATTTTATCGGAGGTTTTCTCACCAAACTCATACTCGCCTGTAAAGCGGTTTTGTTTGATGATTTCTCCTTCATATACCTCAGCTGCGTTGATGGTCTGGTATTGACCAGTCCGCATAGCCAACTGAATGTATCCTTTATAGCCCATTTGAAACTGCGCTTCATTTCCGTAAGGAATGATATAAGCAAAGCCTAAATTCTGATTAATTGGTAGGTCTAGCGACGCCGCCATCGCACCAGCTGCAATGACTGTCTTCGGGTTCGCTTTTGCGAGCAATTTATTGTTATTAACTACCGATAATAGACTTGAGATAAACCCTGGCGCTTTCTTTCCTAGTAATTCCTCAAATCGTGCTTTCACACTTTCTTGAGATACTAAACTTTGGATAGTTACCGCCTTTTGTGATTCTGCCGTCTGTACGGCTCCTTTCTTGATGCTTAACCCCTGTGATACGCTTGCCATGTTGTAATTCCTCCTTATTTAATACTAAATGTTGAGCGAGTATCCTCGCCTTTTACTAAATATTGTTTATGTAATTCTGGATGATCCGCTTGAAACTGTTTTGTATTGAAGCGGGTTGACCCTTTACGCATTTTCCAAGTAACCTTGAACCCGCCAACAGTTCCTACCTCATTTTCTCCAAGCAAGGATTTCAGGATATTTTCAGCTTCATCCTTAGCCTCTGTGGCTTCTTTAATCTTTGCCTTTGCGGTGTTGTATTGGTTAATGTAATTCACCGCCACATCATCAAGTTCTATTGTCTGTTCGTTGGATTTTCCGTACATCATCTTGAGTGCTTCGGAGCTTGATTCGCTACCAGTAACAGCAGGCACTGTAGCGCTTTCAACCATATCCCAAAACACTTTACCCTCTCGGATGATAGCCTCGATGACTTCCTCATTTCTTGGGATTTCCTTGTATATAAAGGTGTTGCCACCAAGTAAGCAAGCAATCCACCAAGATGACTTGCCTGTAACTGCCATATAGTGCTGACATTGGATGTAATAGGATGTAGGAACCTCATCCCCTTCCCATTCATCTCGCTTGAATGCGTTGGCGGTCTTACATTCTAATCCCGCATCCACGCTTACAATCTCACGATCAATGTTGGCCAATAAGTACGGGTGCTCGATTGATTGTAATGTATAGTTATTGTTTCTAACTTTCCACCCTGTACGTTTTGCGAACTCCTGAGCGACCACTTCCTCAAGTACGTTTCCCCAATACATTGGTTCATTTTCCTCGACTGGTGGTAATTCCCCACGTTTGTCTAACCAAACACTCACCGCATCACGGTATTTGTTAAAGCCTAGAATCGCTGCCATATCGCTACCGCCAATGCCTTGTTTACGAGCCTCTAACCACTCATCATGAGTGGCATTTTTGCCGTTAAAGATTTTCCTGTACATGTTTTAGTGAACCTCCTCAATTTCATCAATTTCTGCCTTGATGATATAGGGAATGTCACTCCCTAGGATAAACTCCGCATAATCGCTATCATCAAAATTATCAGCCACATCATCAGGGTCTTGCCCTTCATCGAGGGGGATTGTAATATCAATGGGTACCATTGCGTACCCCCTCATTCGATATGTTTTACCACAATTCATAGCTTTTCCTTTCTATATCCAACGTACAGCCACTTTTCAAATACATCCACATGCTATAATCATTGTGAAAGGAGGTGAATGATTTGAAAAAGATATATGCAAACCTACTCGGAGAATGGATTCAATTAAATGATTCAAACGCCACTCTTGATAGTCATATTCCTCCAAGTGTATGGCTTGAGGAATGTCTACAAGATGCATTCAAATTCGATTATATAAACGTCCAATATGATAATCGTAATTACAGAATCCATCCTACTATGTTACAAATTGTTAGCGAGTAGTTTTTTTAACCCAGAAACGTCAGTAAGCATCACCTTGCTGGCGTTTCTTTCATACTCTCTATTTACTTCTATTACTAATGCATCCCATTGATGTTTAGGAATCCCCTGTAACATATCAACTATTTGATGTAAAGTTTGTGTATTATCTTCCATACTTTCTCCTAACTGTGGTATACTATGTGTAGTTATTTTGTTAAGTCCCTCGATGTTAGCGCATTTTTGAGGGGCTCTTTCTTTTAAGTAGAACTTTTGGCTATCCATATATACGATATAACCACTAGTCACCTGTGATGGTTTCAAGCTTAAAAATTTACAAAACTTCATCAACTCTAGAATTGTTAAGTTTACGGGCTTTCCATTAACCAACCGACAAAGCCTATCTTTTGGGATTCCAACCAGTCTAGTAATCCTACTTTGCTTGATTCCTCGTTCTTTACAGTATGCTTTTAAATCCACAACGTCACTCCTTAATCGCTCTAACCTTGAGCGACATCCCAGGATGAATTGTTCCATCTTGTAATTTGTTAGTAGTCATAATCTCCCTAATCGTTTGGCGCACATCTTCGGTTTCGCCCACCGCATCTTTTGCGATTGTCCATAAAGTATCGCCGTTTTGAACGATTATCTCACGTTCTTCAAATTCAACCACATTACTAGGGAATGTAGCGCTGTATAATCCAACCGCCAGAATAGGAACCATCGCAACCATTGCCACCCTATCCCAATAGATTTTAAAACTCTTCCGTTTCGAGCATTTGCTCGATTTTTTTTGTTTTTGCATCACTTTGTCCCCACCATTCTTTGAACTTATGGAAATAAATATAATACGTGTACGCCTTGCCGTTCATCTGAACCGCATCGCCCCATTCCCATTTGTTGGCACGTAATCCACACCGTACAAATTGGGGGGATACACCCATAATGTCGGCAATGTGTGTAGGTGTTACCTTCATATTGCCTCCTTAAAAGAATACCGACTTAACAACTTGCGCCAATACGTAAACAATGAATGCCACCACTGCCAACCACACTAAAAATGTTGTAAGTAAACCTCCGATTAATTTTGCCAATTCCTTAGCCATAGTTACCTCCCTAACCATAAAACAAATAAACTTATTACTATCAGCCCGACCACAGGCAATAGTGTGATTGTTGCGCCTATATTTTCTAGGCGTTTATTATGCTTGCGCTCTTCATCTTCTTGAAGGTGCTTGCGCTTGCGATTTTCTTGCTGTTGAATGTAAGCCAGCTGTTGCTCGACTTTCTTTTCAACTTCTAATTTCTGTTTGTGCTTGGCCATGATGTGGTACGGCTTTTGTTTCCGCACTCTTGCATTCTTATTTCTTCTTGGCATTAGACCCCCAGTATTTTACATAATTGATTTAACACGAATAATCCTACCCCTGCACCAAATCCAAGTGTTAATGCCGCATAAGTTAGCTCCAATAATTCCCCTGCTTTAGCTAACACTTTAATCATTAGAGTTTTCTCTAATTTCTTGTTACGGTGCACTAGTGCCATGTTTTTTTGATGGCTATCAGCAATATTGTGATACTCTTCATACATTTTGTTATACTCCCATATTGGGCGTTGATTTAACAAGAAGTGAAGTGTATTGGCAGATAATAAGTTATCTTCTATTCGTCGAAAAATTTCTTCACTCGGATTATCCTTGTACTCATTAATACAAGTTTTTGCTAATTTTAAGAATCCATCTCGCCTATGAAAGATAAATTCTTCTTGCTCTTCGCTAATGCTTGCAGCAAATTCTCCTCTATCCATTAATGCGTTCCTCCATCAAAGAAATAAAGCTGTCTCTGTCCTTAATGAACCGACCTCTATCTGACTTTAACAAGTCAATAAAAGAATCGCTTATAACGCCTGTCATGCGACTAATCAACTGAGCATCGTAGACTGTGCTGACAAAGTTTAATAGGTCGCATTCTTCATCATAATCTACCCATTCATCAAAAAACTCATGGGCTACCTCCACAAATGTGTTCAGCATTTCTTCTAAGTACTCTAATTGCTCTTCTGTGAGCGATTTATAAAATTCATTGCTATCCATAAATTTGCTCCTTAAGCCTTGGGTCTAACTCAAACTGTCCCAATAAATAATACGCAGTTGCTTGGCCCCATGCATCCCAAAACCAGTCGTAATAATGTGAATGTGGATCAGAGTCCATCTTTGCCAACTGCCTATATTTAAGCGCATTGTCCACGGCTTTCTTATATCTAACCTGCAACTCTTGGTTTTGCTCACCAGTTAGTTTTATCAGCATCCTAATCCATCCTTTACAAAATCATTTAGTGGGAACCCACCTAGTTCAGCGTATACCCACGCTCTTTCAAGCTCTTGCTCGTATACGTAATGAGCCTCGCTCTCATCATCGTAGCCTTCTAACCATAAGCCTAGGTTCTTCTCCGCTTCCTTCGCCGACTTATTATGTAATTCATATAAATATTGCCTTTGTTGTTGCGTTAATCCTGGTAGCATCCTTCTTCACCTCCTTACATTCTGTACCGATACATAATTTCTAGCCTTAACAACTCCAGCAACGTATTCACATCGCCTTTTGAAAGCTCTACTCCATCGTCATCCATTCTATCCACGATAGATGTAGATAATTCTTTTAGTTCTTTATATTTCTCCTTCCAACAGTCACCTTCTGCTGGAGGTTTATCCTCAGCAAGTGCAAACAATCGAGCAGGAGAAATTTTTAAAGCCTTTGCAATAAGCAACCGTTTATCTTGCTTTGGGTAGTATTTACCATTAATCCAATCAGATATAGTTGACTCCCTAATTCCTGTTAATCTTGAGAGATCTTTTTGAGAGAATCCATACGCATCTATCAAAGTTGCTAAATGGCGCCCAAACTCTTTTTTTGTCATCCTTCTTCACCTCCTTACATCTCTCAAAGTCTTGCATCTGGGTCAAAGTTCCCTAAAATCAGATAGGCTCTAGCTTTTGCCAATTCAGCCTTAGCTAATTCAGAATATTCGTCCTTTCTTGTATTTGCATAGTCTTCAAAAAATGATTGTGCAGTATCTATGGCCTTGATATGTAATTCTTCAAGGTATTCATTTTGTTCTTCTGTTAACCCTGGTAACATGTTCATTGAAGGGACTATATTTACTTTTTCTTGTAATTCATGTAACTTTTCCATTTCTTTAATTGCTTCATCTAATTCTGTTTTATCTACTGAAATAGTGATGGTTACTTTGATTTCTTTGTTCATAAAGCCCCTCCAAATTGAATTACCAACACCACAATTAATGATGCAATACTAAATCCTAGTGAAAATCCTAATAAGATATCATCAAATCTATTACCCACGTTCATCACCTCACTTCCGTTGTTGTTTTTAGCTTACATTAATACGTTTTAATTCGTATTTTTTACCTAAAAAAATATCATCCATTTTTACTTTATAAAAATCAGATAATTTTTTCAGTAAATCTAATGGAATCCTAGTGCTATCATTTTCATATTTTAATAATGTTTGATAGTGTATTCCTACCGCATTAGAAACGTCATGAGCGCTTAAGTTATAATTAACTCTGATTGCTCTTAGCGTAAACTTTGACATTACACACTCCTCCTTTCCATATCTCATGCACTAATTATAGTACGAATTAATTCGCATGTCAACAATTAATTCTAAATATTTCGTATTTTTTACGCAATTTTTATTTACAAATACGATTTAATACGTTATTATATAACTATAAGATGCGTAAGGAGGAAATACAATGGCAAGAGGTCGAGGGGAACTAACCCCACATGAATTAGCTCAGATGAAAGTAATATCTGAAAATATAAATAATCTGCTACGTATTAACAAATGTAAGCAAGTAGATTTATCAAAAGCAACTGGTATCCCACCTAGTACTTTAACAGGATATATCAAAGGAAGATCATTGCCGATTCCTGGAAATATAGAAAAGATTGCTAATTTCTTTAATGTAAATAAGTCTGAAATCGACCCTCGATTTTCTGATTATTCTATAGAATCTAGCACTTCTACAGAGTATTACATTGACCCAGCAGTCAACGCCAAAGCAGAATATGCAAGAACACAAGAGGGTATCTTATTAGATGCTGCTAAGGACTTAAGCGATGAAGACTTAGATTATGTGGTTGATTTGGTAAAACGATTAAGGGGGAAATAATCATTTATAACATAACGATCATCTACCACGACTTGCCAAGCTCCATCAATGCTACACTATGCACGAGTGAGGATACAGATTGTTACACCATATTAGTTAATAAGAACAAGCCTATTGATGTATTAAGAGAGAGCATCGCCCACGAGGTGTGCCACATCATGGAAGGACATTTTACGCAAGACATGCATGCAGGGCTAATAGAATCCCTCTTGCATGGAAATGAAGCTGATTTCAACCATGAAGAAGTGAACTTTTACTATCAGTTCATTGATTGAGTTCTTTCCAAGATGGAAATAGCTCAATTACTCGAATTTGTTGACCTCAACAAATTAGAAAAAAATCAAGTTCTAAAATCGCATAAAAAATACCTCTCCAGCGCCAACTGGAGAGGTAAATTCTGAACATACCTAAAGGGTGGTACATCCACATATATTCAATACATATATTGTACCACTTTTTAGGTGTATTTGCTACACATGAAAGGTGGTTATTTTTATGGCGTTGAAACGCTCTAACGGATCGGGATCCGTTTACAAGATGAAACATAAGAAATTACGCAAGCCATTCCGTGCCGTCATCACGACTGGATGGACGGATGAAGGTAAGCCAATTCGTAAAACTCTAGGCACATATGCCAGCCAAAAGGAAGCCTACGAGGCATTGGCTCTATTCTCCAATGACCCTAGTGCACTAGAGAAAAAACAAGTGATTACCGTTGAGCAGTGCTTTCAATGGTATTTTGAAGAAGCCGAGCGCATGGGGCTTTCAGTAGGTCGGATAGAGGTAATTAATGCTGTTAAAAAGATGATGAAACCCATTCTACCAATGGATATCACGGCGCTAAGAACAGCTCATGTACAACCATATTTTGATAATTTTACATATAGTAAATCATATCAAGAGGTTATAAAATCGACATTAATTAAAACTTGCAATATAGCCATTAAAAATGAAGTGCTCGTTAAAAATTACATGAAAGATATTATTATCAGCAAGAATGCTACATCTATTAAGAAGGCCACTCCCTTCCGTGAAGAAGATATTCACAAATTATGGTTACACCAGGATGAGCAAATTGTAAAAATTGTGCTGATTTACATTTATACTGGAGTTCGGTTAAGTGAACTTTTATCCATGAAAGTAAATGATATTCACCTAAAAGAACGGTACATGGTAGGTGGTTCAAAGACCGATGCAGGGCGTGACCGAATCATACCTATTGCTGAATGCATCGCTCCATTCATCCAGGAGTTATACGCCACAGCTAAATTTAAGCGCTCAATATGCTTAATGGATGGCATTATTGGACAAGATGGATATAGAAGAAAATTGACCGAAATATGTGAGCGATTGGGGATGGATAGGCGCAAGCCACATGATACTCGCCATACGTTTATAACATTATGTAGCGATTACAGTATCCCCGAAATTATCATCAAAAACATCGTAGGGCATTCTACACAGAATAATATCACTCAGGGAGTTTATACTCATAAAACAATTGATCAGTATATCGATGCCGTGAATAAACTTCCGTTCGGTGATAGTCTCCAAAAGGTTGAGCAACGGTTGAGCAACCGTCTAGAAAATGCGTAAAATTAGAGCAAATCAAAAATTAGAAACCCCCGTAAACACGCACAGTTACGGGGGCTCTAAATTTATGTAATTATAACCACTGTATAGTTTGAGAAGGGGTGTGTTACGGTCTTCCCTTTATCTTATTCAGTTACAAACGCCTCAGGCTGCATAGCGAAACAAATGACGATACATTATGAAATACCGTTTGTGAGGGGTATGCCGTGCTCTTCCCTTTGCCCTATTCAGTTACAACGCCACAAGGCTACATAGCGAAACAAGTTCCGTCACAAAAAGCCCCCAAAAGTAAATAGCCTTCTTTTCCTCTAAGTATCCTGTAAGCAAAAAGCACGCAACATGCTCCTGAGCAAACATTATGAAATACCGTTTGTGAAGGAGTGTGTTGCGTGCTTTCCTTATACTACTTCATGATTTATATGAAGGCTATTTACTTTTTACTTTTTGATCCAAGGCATCAATTTACGTAATTCACCGCCCACTTCTTCTACTTGATGTGCTGCAGATTGTTTACGTTGTTCGTTAAGGT
>CAUQUX010000002.1:0-30522 GCA_963521235.1 uncultured Veillonella sp.
TTCGCAAAGGTTTGCCATTTGTTTCCACCTCCAAAGTGTTTACTACTAATATAACGTATGTATTTTATCATAAAAGGGCATAGCAATGCAAGTGCATTTGTTCCTTTTAGATAAGATTATACTAGCTTATTAACTATATACTAAAATGCTAAAATCTGTCAAATTAAAAAAAATAACTTGCGTTTATTTTAAACAAGATGTATAATTTAAATATAATTAAATATAAGAAGGACACTTTGTTACAAAGCCTAACTCACGTAACTCTTCTATAAAAGTGTCTTTCTTTTTTTTCGCCCATTTTTAGGTGGGATTCATATTAGATGGTCTCTCTATGGTATAATATAAAGCATCAAGTCTCTACTACGTATGATAGCGTTTCATAGATACATAGATACACACACAGATACATTGATGTTGCTTATGGCAGTGTTTATAGTGGATTAGTACGCACTTGCATTATGACATTTCTTATATTGTAAATAGCTGATATAAATTAGTCATGTAGCATATGTACAGTGTAACGTTTGTTATACATTGACCAGTTGCATGAATGAGTCGTGTAGCATACTTTCAGAGTTGATAGAGTAAGGAGTACTTTCATAAAGAACGACATAAAGAAGGAAAGAGTACGGATAGAATATGAACGAACAATTGCAATCCATAAAGAGCGTGGGACCGCAACGAGTGAAACAATTGAATAAATTAGGAATCTATACGGTAACAGGTTTGTTGCATTATTTTCCGCGCACCTTTGAAGATAGACGGCAAGTGTATGGGGTCTGTGAAGCTCCTATGGGAGAGATGGTAGGCGTGACGGGACAGGTAGTACGGGTCAGTGAAAAACGACCAAAACCACGCATGCATATTCTAACGGTTACTCTATCTGATGGAATACGTCAATTAAACTTGACATTTTTTAATCAAGCCTATAAGAAAAACTTTTATAAACCAGGTCAACATATCTATGCCTATGGAAAGATAGAACATGCCTATGGTGCGTACCAAATGAATACGCCACAAGTGGAAATGATAGAAGAAGGGCAAGTCATAGACCGTGGCATTGTGCCCGTCTATGGGTTAACGGAAGGTATGAAACAGTGGGGGATTCGGTTAGCCATTAAAAATTGGTTCGACCATAATTCTACTTTAGAAGACGTGGTACCACAGGATGTGATACTTGGCAAATTTACTATGAGCCGTTATGATGCATTCCGAGAAATGCACTTTCCAACGTCTTGGGAACGGCACCAAGAGGCACGTAAGCAACTGGCCTATGAAGAACTATGGATTATGCAAATGGGGCTATTGCTTCTTCGTGCCCATGAACAGGACCAAGGGGGATTCCCTATGACAAAGAATGGGTCCTTAGTGGAGCGCATACGCCAAGGATTACCGTTTACATTAACGGGCGATCAAGAGAAAGCCTTTGGAGAAATTGCCAAAGATATGGAGCAGCCCCGAGCCATGCAGCGCTTAGTACAAGGTGATGTAGGGTCTGGTAAAACGGTGGTAGCAGCTTTGGCGTTAGCTAAAGCAGTAGAAAATGGATTTCAAGGGGCGATTATGGCTCCGACGGAAATTTTGGCCACACAACATTTTGAAAGCTTTCAGGAGCTCTTTCAAGATGCACCGATACGAATGGCATTGTTGACAGGTTCAACGAAGAAAAAGCAAGACCTCTATGATGCCTTAGAGCGAGGAGATATTGATGTCTTAGTAGGCACCCATGCATTGATTCAAGATAAGGTGGTATTTCATCAATTAGGGTTGATTGTAGTAGATGAACAACATCGATTTGGTGTAGAGCAACGGGCGAAGTTACAACGCAAAGGAGACCACCCTCATGTGCTAATCATGACGGCGACCCCTATACCACGGACAATGACCTTATCCATTTATGGAGATTTAGAAGTGTCTTTGATTAAGGAAATGCCTCCAGGTCGTAAACCAGTGAAGACCTACGCTGTGGATTCGTCCTATAAAGAGCGATTGTTACATTTTTTTGAAAAAGAAATGCAAGCAGGTCGTCAGGTCTATGCTGTGTGCCCATTAGTGGAAGAGTCTGAAAAAATGGATTTGCAAGCTGCGGAACAGATTTATTACGAATATAAAGAATACTTTGAGCCACACTATCGTGTAGGTTTGGTGCATGGTCGCATGCGTCCAAAGGAAAAAGAAGACATTATGGATGCGTTCTATCGTCGAGAGATTCATTTGTTAGTATCGACTACGGTGATTGAGGTGGGCGTGAATGTGCCGAATGCGACTATTATGTGTATCCATAATGCGGAGAGGTTTGGTTTATCCCAGTTGCATCAATTGCGAGGTCGTGTAGGTCGTGGATCGGCACAGGCCTATTGCATTCTGATTAGTGATAGTAAGAATCCTGATAGCAAAACTCGACTTTCACTGATGGAACAAACGCAAGACGGATTTGAACTAGCAGAACAAGACTTGCTCATCCGTGGCACAGGGGAATTATTTGGCTTGGCTCAGTCAGGGCTACCAGATTTGAAAGTGGCGAACATCATCAAAGACATTCCGATTCTTGTGGAAGCACGAGAAGATGCAAAGCGATATTTACAAACTTATGGATTTGCAGAAGTGCAATCGACTTTACGTCATCAAATGGAAGCACGCTTTGGACCACAGTATATGCGTATTTTGTATAGTTAAAGTTGTTTAGTGAGGGCCAAATATGATACAATAGGATGAGATTTTATCTATAGCATAGTGCTATAGATGCGTAGTGGTGATGGAGGAAAGACTCATGCCTATTATTCATGTAGAACTTGTGGAAGGTCGTACGTTTGAACAAAAGAAAGCTCTTGGCGAAGCGATTACAAAAGCAACTGTAGAAACTGTAAAAGTGCCTGCTGAAGCGGTAAAAGTAATTTTCGTGGACATGAAAGCTGATAACTATATGGAAGCTGGCGTTATGCGCTGCGAAAAGAAATAATTAGGAAAATTACCTACCAGAAGGATAGGTCTATGATAGGGTGTCAGCTCTTTCATATGTCCTGTCCTTCTTGTTTACATACTAGAGTAGATGAGGTGAATGGTGCAGAATCAAATACATGTGCTATCCGTCCCAATTGATGTGGTAACGATGACGGAAGCCGTAGATAGAGTGCTTTCATTAGTGGGACAACCAAAATTACATATGGTGGCAACGGCCAATGCAGAAATGATTATGATGGCACAGGAAAATCAAAGATTGTTAGAGGTTCTGCAACAAGCTGATCTCGTTGTACCGGATGGAGCGGGTGCCTTATGGGCAGCTGAGCAACAAGGACGGAGCTTTCCAGAACGGGTGACAGGTTGTGATTTATTACAGCAGTTATTAAAAGCAGCTAAAGCACATCATATCAAGGTATATTGCCTAGGTGGAGCTGAGGGAGTTGTTAAAACAGCTTTAGAAAATATGACAGCAGAACTGGGCGAATTGCCAGTAGTGGGCTATCATTCTGGATATTTCACTGCGGAAGAAGAAGTAGACATTCTTGATGAGATTCAACGTAGTGGCGCTCAATTAGTGTTTGTCGCTTTTGGTGTGCCGAAGCAAGAATTTTGGATTCAGGAAAAGTTAGCTCATTTAGATGGTGTCGTAGCCATGGGTGTAGGCGGTTCTTTTGATGTACTTGCGGGCATGTTGAAACGAGCTCCTGTATGGATGCAAGAAAATCGCTTGGAATGGTTATATCGATTGGCATTGCAGCCAAAACGTATCATTCGTATGTTAGCATTGCCGAAATTTATGTGGGCTGTGTGGCGCCATAAATCATGATATTGTTGGAGTCGTATCTTGATGGAGCTATCACTAGTTAAGAGAGGTTTTGTATGGGTTTGATTGTTAAAGAAGGATATCCTTTAATCGGTGCTTGTCTCGTTGTGACAGCCCTAGTAGGCTACTTTCTATCATGGTGGTTAGGAATTATACCATTTGTACTGGCATTATTCTTTACTTATTTTTTTAGAAATCCTAATCGCCGCATTCCTCATGATCCAAAGGTATTGGTATCCCCAGCGGATGGGAAAGTGATGGAAGTAGTAGAGGTCTTTGAGGACACGTATTTACATCAACAATGTAAAAAAGTAACGATTTTTTTATCTGTGTTTGATGTCCATGTGAATCGGGCGCCAATGGCGGGTGAAATTACGTTCCGTCAATATACAGAAGGCCGATTCTTGCCAGCCTATAAAGATTCTGTAGGCTATGAAAATGAACGACATACGATTAGCATTAAAAATGACAAGATGGAAATTGTGGTGACACAGATTGCTGGCTTGTTGGCTAGACGTATCGTGTCTTGGACAGATGTAGGAGATACCTTAGAACAAGGTACCTTGTATGGTATGATTAAGTTCGGTTCTTGCACAGAACTATTTGTTCCATTAGACGTAGAGATTTGCGTTACAAAAGGACAACATGTAGTTGGTGGAGAAACGATTATTGGGAGGGTGAAAGATGAATAAGTCTATATTTCCCAATCTTTGCACAGCAGCAAATTTAGCCTTCGGTGTCATCGGCATTAGTTTATCTGCTACAGGTAATTTTACTGGGGCAGCCATATGTGTGCTTTTGTCTTTATTAGCCGATGGCTTAGACGGACGGATTGCTCGTGCCTTGGGTGTTTCTGGAGATTTTGGCCGTGAATTAGATTCGTTAGCCGATGTAGTTGGCTTTGGCGTATCTCCAGCTTTTATGCTGTATATGATGAGCTTAGATCACTATGGTTGGTTAGGCTATGTGCCATTGTTGGTATTCTCTGTGTTAGGGGCTTTCAGATTGGCACGATTTAATATTATGACGGAAGAAGTACATGGCTATTTCCAAGGTTTACCGATTCCTGCAGCAGGTTGTATGGCAGCTACCTATGTGTTAAGTGGTGTCCGTATTCCTGATGTGGCGTTGATGTTAGCTATGATTGTGGTAGGCTATTTGATGGTTAGCAATGTGCATCATCCAGATTTCAAAGGGAAAGGTAGCGATCCAGTACAACCGATTGCCGTAGGGATTACTGTAGGCTGTGGCGTATTTTGCCTATTGATGGACTATCGCTCCTGGCCGGTATTGATTTTTGTATTATATGCTGTATATGGTATTAGTAATACTATCATCAACAACATTCGTAAATAGGAAGGAACTAGGATGAATTACGTTTGGTTTGACCTAATTATGATTCCCATACAGGTAATTATCGTATTTTATACCTTGTATTACTTCGTGTTGATGGTCTGTGGCATGTGGCATAAAAGTGATAGAATAGAATGTCTGCCGAAACATTCCTTTGCGATTATTGTCTGTGCCCATAATGAAAGTGCCGTGATAGGTCAATTGGTGAATAATCTACAAGTCTTAGATTATCCACGCCACTTATATGATATCTTTGTGGTGGCAGATAATTGTAAAGATGACACGGCTAAGATTGCCCGCGAAGCTGGTGCTGAAGTGTATGAACGCTTTAATACAGAAGAAGTGGGTAAAGGCTATGCCATGGGCTGGATGTTTGACAAAGTATTCGCCATGGAACGCAAATATGATGCATTCGTCATTTTTGATGCGGATAATCTAGTGCATCCTCATTTCCTCTATGAAATGAATCGTCATTTGGAAAAAGGGGAGCCAGTGATTCAAGGGTACTTGAATGCGAAAAACCCAACCGATACATGGGTAGCTGGTACCTTTGCCATTGCCTTTTGGATGGTCAATCACATGTGGCACTTGGCGAAATATAACTTGGGACTTTCCACAGCCTTGGGTGGTACAGGTATGTGTATTCGTACAGATATCATCCGTGATTATGGTTGGTCATGTAATAGCTTGACGGAAGATATGGAATTTTCCTTGAAACTGTTAATCCATGGCGTGAAAACAACATGGGCGCATAATGCTATCGTCTATGATGAAAAGCCATTGACCTTTATGCAGTCTTGGAATCAGCGGAAACGTTGGGCTCAAGGTCATTTTGACACAGGAGAACGGTATATTCCGAAACTTTTTGTGCAAGGTATTAAGAAAGGGAAATGGACAATTCTTGATGGAATTGTACAGATTACACAGCCCTATTTCTTGTTACTGTCCGCCTTTTATATTATTATGACCTATATCAATGGTATTATACCGTTGTATACAAATATTATTTACCAAATTTTGCCAGTACAAGTATGGCAGATTATTGGTATTGGACAATATTTATTTCCACTTATTGTATTAGCACAAATTAAAGTGCCACCGAAAGTGTGGATCTATTATCTATTGTATCCGCTATTCATCTATTCTTGGGTACCCGTTACCTTCTTAGGATATTTGAATCGCCACGATAAAGTATGGTCTCATACACAACATACTCGTGGGGTAGAACTAGGGGAAGTGAAACTAACCCGTATGGGCGATACCAGTCGAAAAACAAAAGAATAATTTAGAATGTGAGCAACAGGATCATTTGGTTCTGTTGCTTTTTTGTGTGCTTGTTGAGATGTTTGAGTGAAAGGATTAGACCATAACTGTACAGTTTTGGGGGTAGATTTAGCAGTTAATACATGTATTTGATTAACAGAATATAGCAAATTTGCACCAAATATTATATAATATTTGGTGCAAGGAGGGAGGAAAATGACATATAAAGAGAAAATTTTAGATAGAATTAATACTCTAAAAGATGGACATGTTTTTATTGCCAATGATTTTTTTGATATAGCTGGATATGAAACTATTCGTAGTACCTTAAATCGGCTTGTTGAGAGCAAGGAAATTACTCGTATCATGAATGGAATATATTTTAAGACTAGATATATTGAACTTATTGATGAATACACAACACCATCTATTGATGAAGTAGCGAAGGCTATTGCTAGAAAATATAATTGGACAATTGCACCATCTGGTAATACAGCATTAAATTTGTTAGGTTTATCTACACAAGTACCGGCTACATGGTCATATATATCTGATGGAAGATATGCAAACTTTACCATTGGTAATACAATAATAGAATTTAAACGTAGAACCAATGGGGATATTTCAAAGATGTCCACTATGACGGCTATGATTATACAAGCTATTAAAGCTATCGGTAAAGATAATGTGACCGAAAAAGAGATTAACTTTTTAAAAGCAAAAATATCACCAAAAGAAAAAGAAGAATTACTATATAATGCAAAATGCACAAGTGTTTGGGTATATTATATTATTATGAAAATATGTGAGGTGGAACATGTTTGAGTATAAGAAGATTTCTAAAACAGATTTAGAGCAAGTTATACGCAATGCTTCTCATAAATTGGGAGTTCATGAATCTATCCTTGAAAAAGACTACTGGGTATGTTTTACACTTAATTATTTATTTTCAAGCTGCAAATGGAAGGAGGCATTTACATTTAAAGGTGGAACAAGTTTATCAAAATGCTTTAATCTTATTGATAGATTTTCTGAGGATATAGATCTGATACTTGATTGGAGATGCATTGGCTATACTATAAATGAACCATGGGATACTCGTAGTAATACAAAGCAGGATAAATTTAATAAAGAGACAAATTAAAAAACATAAGATTTTTTAAAGTCAGAATTTCTACCGCAGTTACAAGAAGATTTTAGTAAATTATTGGAGGATACATTTGAACTGAAAATCGATAAAAATGATAAACAAACTATTCTGTTTGAATATCCCAAATCATTTAGATCTACTTATTTAACACAATCTGTGAGACTTGAAATAGGAGCATTAGCAGCTTGGGTTCCGTCAGATGTTGTTACAATAGTTCCAGAATTACAAAAAATATATCCTATGCTTTTTAATGGAAGTGGTATAAAGGTGCGCACGGTTTTGCCAGAAAGAACATTTTGGGAAAAAGCGACTATCTTACATCATGAGGCAAATCGTCCTAAAGAATTGGCAATGCCAAAGCGATATGCTAGACATTATTATGATTTATTTTGTATGGCTAACTCTATCTATAAGAATGCTGCTTTTAAAAATATAGAACTTTTACCGAAAGTAGTTGAATTTAAACAGAAGTTTTATCCTAGGGGATGGGCACACTATGAAAATGCTACTAGTAAAACAATTAAACTAATACCAGATAATGATAGAATTGAGGAAATCAGATTAGATTACAAAGAGATGCAAGAAATGTTTTTTGGTAAATACCCTGAGTTTGACGATATTATTAATGTGTTGAGATCCTTGGAAGATGAATTACATACATTATAGGTATAGGCCCTGTTGCAGTTTACATATTGCAACAGGGCTTTTGCTATCTCCACAGCTTTAGAAAGCGCTAATATATTATGTCCCACAACTATTGGGACTTTTATAATTTTAAAAATTCACTTTTCTATATACTAAGAGAGGTAAAAGAATTTTTAAAAATTTCTATTGCCAATGACAAAATATGTCATTCTTAATGGGTATACTGTACTCATACTTAGTGTTTTACAAGTGGTATAAGACCACGGAAAGGAAATGATTATGAATTTTTGGAAAGTATTAATGGAATCAATTACAGCGAAGCAACAACAAGAGAGACAGAATGTACGCAAGGCGACAGAATGGTTTGATGTATCTCAAGACACATCAAAGGTGGTAGTACCTATGGCAGATCCTAGTCAGCTTGGAACGAAAGTTGGTGTGCAAGGAGATACTAATGCTCCAACGCAAGTATCTAGGGAAGGTCAAGCGGTGGTTCAAGCGCATCTTGATGGTGCAGATATAACTCATTTATCTGCACAAACTAAGGACTTAGTGGAATCAGAGTCAGAACGAACCAACACGATTTCCGCACTATCTGGAGCCGTGCACTGTGCAGTGGAAGCCTTTGCGCGATTTGGTCGAGCGGATATGTTAGCTCAATTAGTGAAAGAACATTCAGTACATAAAGAGATTGAATACTTAGTAGGCTCCTTAGGCGATTTCTCAGAGGCGGCCCATTTATGTAAAAGTGACGATATGGATTTTTCTGTTCATGCCATTCGTCAAGGAATCAAAGATTGCGAATCCATCACAACAAATAGCGAAGTAGATACAGCATTCTTGCAGTACTTGCCAACCTTAAAAGAAAGCTTAGGCGACTTATTAGATACTACAGTTCACAGCCAAGAATTACAATTAGCTATGATTCAATGGTGCTTACAATGCGGTTTATACCAACAATCGGTCACATTGAGTACGGAGTGGGTGCCAACTATCTTATTCAATAAAGGAGTTTACTACACCGATCGTACGGATATGGAAGTACTATTCAAAAAAGAAATGGAAACGATGCAACGTACTTGGAAAGAATGCTTTGTCATCACGTACCGTGATTATGCAGGAAATAAAGCAGTCAGTGTGGCTGGTGGTGATACAGTAGGTGCAGAATTATCAGTGATTCGTGATGAATTGCGTGGGGCAATCAACAAAAACCAAGTGACAAAAGCCTTTGAGAAGTTCTCCTATAACAAGGAAAAAATTGTAAAATTCATTCATGATTTGTACCCAGCCTATTTACATGTACAGCAAAATATACGATCTGTTGTGGATGTGATGTATTTCCAAGCGCAATACCCAGAGATTGAAAGCTACTTACGTGAATACTATGAAATCCAATGCACTAGCATCAGCTACCATAAGCAATATTATCAATTCTTACAACAAAGTGCTTCCGATTACGGGGCTTTCATCCGTCAATTCTTACAAGCACCGACAGCAGAATTAGTAGAGCGATTTGATTTGTATAAAGGTGTCAGCTTTGAAGATGATGAGGCGGAATCCTTAGAAGCAGGAGCGGAAGAAACATTCCAGAGACAACGTATTAAGTTGATCCGTGATTGCCAAGCTATGTTAGCCTATGGTAGTGCCAAAACAGATCTACCACAATTGGAAGCTTTACAATTCTTAGTAGAATATCACTACATTCGTCATCTTCGCAACAATATTAACCATGCAGCGGATAAAACTTTGGTTATCACTAGTGATATGGTGAAAGAAGCAGTGTCTACCTTGGTATCGTCTTTACAAGCGGGTCAGTGGTTAGGAACTTTCACAGTAGAAAGCGAATTGGAAAAAAATAGAAATATTATATAAAAAAGTATTGCCAATGACAAAATATGTCACTTTCATATGGCATACTAATAGCATAGAGCACATAGTTCTAATACTTGGGGACATAGAAGAGAGAGAACATGTGATATCTAGTTAGAACGTATTCCTAATGGTATAAGGAGGAAGTATGACACAAAAGGAAACAGTGTTGTCTGCTGTAGAACAGGCAAAGGAGAAAATGAATGTGCTGCTAGACGATGTGAGCCGTTTTGAACGTGGTCAATTTGATGCAGGTAATAAGGACTTACAGTACTTTTTCGGCGTAGATGTAATTGCCGCATTGGATTCCAGAGAGGATGAGCATAGTACTGCAAGCGGGGCTCGTAAAGCTGGTCTAACATATTTCACAAACAAAGTGTATAGCCAACGAAAAGAAGCTGTAAAAGAAATGATTGCTACCTATGTAGATCGGACCCTAAAACGATATGACTGGACCAATGAAGTAGAATATGTTACGGACCCATTTGGACAGGATGAAGAGACAGAAGCATATCAAGAAATCCTACGAGAAACAAAGTTCCCTGTACGTAATTATCTTTCCTTAGAATCGGATGGTATTTACCAGAAATGTAACGAACAGATTCGTCAAATTTTACAAGAGTTGCAAGACACCATCGTGGCTACTTGCGGTGATACCATTTCATTGGATAGTGAGTTAACACAATGCTTTGTGGTGCCTTCCTTACAAGAGGTGTTGGATGACTTGAATGGCTTGGATACGAATGCCTATTGGGTAAACACCATCGTGCAAGATTTTGAAAAAGGTTACTATCATAAACCTGAGCGATATATTGACTATATTGAAGTACACGATATGATACGCGATAAAGGATTTTTATCCCTACTTGGTTTTGATACTTGTTATATCTATGGTGACATGGGGGATGCGGCGCTAGAACTGTCGAGTGACCTTGCCGGTGCCGTGGAACTTAGCGATTTAAACCTATATGTAAAAGAACAGGTGCAGTTGCTGATGAAAGAGTATGTGACGGCTGTGAAAGCGTTAGTCAATACAAAATGTCAGTCCATTTTGGAACAAATCGCATAACGTATAGTAGGTAATCCCTAACAGAGAAAGCCACCATCTTGCCTATGAAACTTCATGGTGAGATGGTGGCATCTGTGTATACATAAAAAACTATTGCCTTAGTTGAGAGAGTTTTTTATAATTAAAGTAACTGGTATTTCTAGAGTAAATACTTTCATAAGAGAAAGGACAAAAGAGATGAAACGATACATGGTCAAATTTCACTATCCTAATAGCACAACGGTACACACTGCCTATGAAAGTGCCCATTCCCGTAGCGAGGCAGCGAATAAGGTGAAAGCCCGTGAGGCAGGTTGTGGTCGTATTGTAAAAATTATTGCTACTGTGGAGCGATAAGATGGGGGACAAGATAGACAAGACACAGCGAATTTTGACGATGCAACGCCGCCTCTTACAAGGGGAAGTATTATGCAAACCCGAGTTAGCAAAAGAATTTCGTATTAATGAACGGTCCGTACAACGAGATATCGATGATTTACGAGCCTACTTGCATGATGAAAGCACTCTCTATGGAAACGAGCAAATCATCGTCTATGATCAAAGGCGAAAGGGCTATGTTCTTAGCCATGGAGAGTCCGTTTGTTTGTCCGTTAATGAGCTAGTAGCTATTGCCAAGGTCATGTTAGATAGCCGTGCATTATTGCGAGAAGACATGGGACGGATTTTAAATAAATTATTGAAAACATTTTTACCTCATGAGGAAGTAAAATTAGTTGAAAATTTAATTCGTAATGAATTGCATCACTATGTAGAACTACGACATAAGAAAAATGTGTTGCCATTGTTGCAAGACTTATCAAGGGCCATACAAGAGCAACGGTATATTACGATTTCCTATGAAAAAAGCACAAATAAAGAAATGGTGACCCGCAAATTATCGCCCTTGGGGATTTGTTTTTCGGAATACTATTTCTACTTGACTGCCTATATGGATCGGGAAGAACGGAGAAAAATTCCGAAGGAATTACAGGATTTTCCTACTATTTATCGTTTAGATCGCATCCATAGCTTGACCGTCGAAGAGGAACACTACCAAGTGCCATCCTATACATCACGGTACCAAGAAGCGGAGTTTCGTAAACGGATCCAGTTTATGTACGGCGGTAGATTACAACGAGTGACCTTTACTTACGTAGGTCACGATATCGACGCCATACTAGACCGCTTACCAACAGCCACCATTACCTGGTACGAAGAAGCTACCCATACCTACCATATCCGTGCAGAAGTGTATGGAACGGGTATTTGGCGGTGGATACGGAGCCAGGGGGAGGCTGTGACGGATGTTAGAGTGGAGGAAGTGTAAGGGTTTCAGTGAATTTTAATAGGTGTATAAATTAATTCTAAATATGGGAAGGAATTAGTATGTTTAAAAGAGCAATAATTGGAATTATGTTGGCACTTGGTACTATGTATTCAGCTGAAGCTACAGTACCGCCAACTACATATTTAATCAATGGAATACCAGCCTATTTTGATTTTAATACTAATTTTCCAGAAGTATATTACCGGATGAGTACAGCAATGTATTTAGATAAAACATCTGCAGTTATTTTAAAAGAAAAAGGACCTTATTTATTTATTGCTGTAAATACCTTCGTAGTGAGTGCTGCTAATACAAGTCATCCCAAAATATTTAAAAATAACACACATAGATTTGTGTTTGACCATGAACTTGGTGATTTATATTCTATAGATGAGTCGAAAGAAGTTCGTTATGTTGATCCTACAGGACCACAATATCAGGTTCGTGGATCTATAGAGCCAGCAGAAGCGGTATATTATATTATGACAGGTAAAAAATTCTTTGGAGATAAATTTTTTACACAAGAATTTTATGATCGTTTGTAAAAAATAATAATTGGCACATACATAGTATATGTAATGTCCCTCTCTCGCGTACGATGTACTCGGGGGGGGGACATTTTGTATATATTTTTTAAGAATGTATTTCTAACGAGGTACATGAGAAAGGAATTTATATGGAGAAAGAATTGACACTTGGGAAAATCGTTATCGATGAAGATATGTTGGAACGAGTGATGCGGAAAGTGATGAGGGAGATTGTAGGAGAGATAAAGGTAGGTAGACTTTCGGAATCTAGTCCTACAATAGAAGGTGTTTTACAAAATACTAATGGAGAAGAAGAAGGCACTACAAAAAAAACAGAATCTGCACATGCAGCAGAATCAGAACAAGATGATGAAGTATCTAAGAAAGAACAAGCCGACGAAGTAGAGGATAGAAGAAGAGAACTTCATGAGTTGCAAGAAAAATATAATGTTTTACAAGAGAATTTTCATGAACTACGTAGTAAGTTTAAAGAGATTAATAAGCATAACAAAGTTCTTATGGAAAAGTATGATGAGCTAGCCCATACTTATAATGCTGAGAGCAATGAAATTCATAGTTATGTAGATTCTTTATTAGCTTCATATGGCATACAAGGAGAAGAAAACATGGGATTATTAGATAAGATTAGATGCTTCTTTAATTGTCAAAATGATGTGCTTAAAAAGACAGTTGAGGAATCTTCAAAACAAATCAGTGATTTAAGTTATGAAATATCTCAGTTAAAGTCTAATCTTACTAATGCCAATGAAGAGTTAAATCATTGGAAAGAGAAAGCATTAGATAAAGAAGAAAAATGTAAATCTTTAGAAGCAGATTGCCAACAATTGAAAAATGATAAGGGTGAATTAGAAACAACTTGTAAAAACTATAAAAAAGAAAATAAAGCATTACAAGAAAAATTAAAACTTTCTTTTGAAAAAGGACAAGATCTATTTGCCGCTGTACAAGTATTACCAGAATCTTATATAGATTATATTGGTGCTGAAGTACAATTGAATAACTTGGAAAGCTTTATTATCAGTAGCACGATGAGCCAACGTGTATTAGAAAGAATTTGGGAATCTGCAAAAGAAGCTGCACTATCCGAAGATACAGCTAGCTTTAAAGTATTGTGGTCTTATTTTGAGTATGCCTGTGATCTATTTAATAAAGGACGAGGAAATGAGATCATCGTCATTGATACAGTAGAAGTGGGTAGTACCTATAATGTACATGACCATGAGGCGGTCTCAGGCAGTGCATCTCGCGGTGATATTCAGAAGATTTATATTAAAGGATTTAAAAATACCTATAGTGAAGAGCGTGTTAGAAAAAGCTGTGTGCGAGTATAAGGAAGTAGATTATGAGCGAAGTGACATTGGAAAAGAATAGACCTTTTCGTGTGGATATAGAGAAAATAGATTTTTTTGATAAACTACCTGATAATAGGGAAAATTTTGAAAAGTTAAAAACTATTTTTAATAAGACATTAAGCTTTACTATTGCTGAAAAAAGTGAATATGACGATTATGATGCTCTTATGAAAAGTTTTCTAAATGCATCTCTAGCGACTGATAGTGTAGGAGTGATAAAGTCTAGACAAGTTAGTGGCGTTGTTTCTGAAAATAAACTGAAGTTAAACTCTTCTGTATCCTTCAATCTTTTTAAAGATCATTATTATGTTGTCAAAAAAGAAAATCGATTACAGAAAAAGTTCGAAGAGATAATGAAATATTATCAAATGTATAAAGATAAGAAAGGAGAGGATTATACTCGGGAGTTTAAAAAACTAAGTATTATGGTTGTTAATATACAAACAGGAAATATTTATCACTCCCCATATGAACATAAACTTCCTGTTTTTGACTTCGACCGTAGTGGTTATACAGAGGCAAAAGAACTGACCCTAAAATCATTAAAGAATCAGGAGGTTTTACTTCGAGATTTTGATTCTAAAAGTGAAAATCTTTATGAAGAAATCTACCACGTCCAACTTTTTGATGTAGAAATAGACTTCAAACGTGTTCTGAAATGTTGGCAAGAGAAAAAGGTGTCTGAATCAGATATTATGAAGCTTTTAGCACATAGACGTTTTGAATCAATTCGTATGGAATTAGTAGCCTTTTTAAAGTCTAACAATATTTCTATGGAAGATTGCCGTGTAGTTGATATAGATGGGTATAAAGAATGGTTATTACACTGTGATACAGAACGTGCCAATATTACTCCTTATCACGAAAATACACTACTAGATCCAAATCTAGGGCATTGGGAACTATACGAAGAAGCATTGGATACAGATATTGTATATACTGAAGAAGAATCTTCCCAAGCCTTTGTGTATGCTAGACCCCCTCATTTAGATGTAAAAGAAACAGGTGTATGTGCCATTGACTTTGGTACGAAAAGTACGGTGGTAGCATGTCGTGATGTAGATGAACGATTGTTGCGGATTGGTACAGGTGATTATACACAGGCTCCTCGTAAGGAAGATTATGAAAATCCTACAACAGTATATTTTAGCAATCTTAAAAATTTCTTAAAAAATTATGCCCAGCAGTCAGGTAGACCTTATACAAAATGGGAAGATCTAATGGTATCTCACCAAGCGGCAGAACACTTATATGACAATATAGACAATAGTACTACATACTATGCAACGTTTAGTGAGCTGAAACAATGGGCGAATGATAAAAAGCGTCATCAAGTCTTACAGGATGAATCTGGCAAGGAAATTGAACTAATACCTTATTTGACAATTCAAAATCGGGCTAGATATATTGACCCTATTGAACTCTATGCCTATTACTTAGGGCTGTACATTAATAATATGACGAATGGTATTTATTTAAGTTATATTTTGTCATTCCCAGTGAACTATGGCAAAGATGTTCAAGAAAAATTACTAGAAAGTTTTAAAATCGGTTTACAAAAGTCTTTACCACCAAGCATTTTAGATGATGAAGAGTTGATGAAAACCTTTGAAGTCTATGCTGGTGCTAGTGAACCAGCCGCTTATGCCATAAGTGCATTAGAACAATACAAATTAGAGCCTCAATCGGAAGATGAAGAAGTGCCGTATGCAGTCTTTGACTTTGGTGGAGGTACTACAGATTTTGATTTTGGTATTGAAAGAAAACCAGCTAATCAAAGACGTAAGTTTGAAATCGAACAATTTGGTAAAGGTGGAGATCCTTATTTAGGTGGGGAGAAATTATTACAATTATTAGCCTATGCGGTGTATGAGGATAATATTACAGTATTATGCCAAGAAGGGATTCAAATTGTACTACCGAAAAAAGCGACAGCCTTTGCTGGCAGTGAACGATTAGTCATGGAAACAGACCAAGCCTCTCAAGAAGCACATTTAAATATGCGCACGTTGATGCGGTTATTACGTCCTATTTGGGAAGAGCATAAGGATTACAAGGAAGCATTTATCGATGGTCCAGTAAGTATTGATCTATATACGAAAGAACAAGGCGCCATTAAACGAAAACCAGTCAAATTACAAATTAATTTATATCACTTACAAGATGTTATTAGAACACATATTCAGAGAGGCGTTTCCAGCTTCATAACGCAGCTTCGATCAGTATTTGCTAAGTGTGAAGATGTGCAATATCCAGTTCATATTTTCTTAGCTGGTAACTCCTGCCAATCTCGTATTGTACAAGAAGAATTTGTAAAGTCTTTAATAACGGTGATTAAAGGAATTTCTTCGCAAACAGGTAAGGATGGTTCTTCTGCTTTTCGCTTATATCCGCCATTAGGAAGCAGCATGAAGATGGAGGATATTCTTAAAACCCTAGAAAGTGATGAAGATAAGGAACTAGCGAATGAAATCATTGGTATTAATGCAAGCTGTGTAAAAGAATCTCAGCAAATGCAGATTGACCGTGTTCGTACGGGAAAGACAGGTGTTGTGTTTGGTCTTTTACGTAGTCGTCGTGGTGGTAAAGATATAAAAATTATAAATCACAATGAAGTTTCTTTGGGAAGTTCTGGTGAAGTAGAAAATAGATTTCCCTATTTCTTAGGTTGTGAAGGGGAAAATCGAACCTTTGAGGTAAGGATTAATTTAGACATACCATATAATCAATGGAGAAGTTTTGACTGGGCTGATGAAGAAAAATTTGAGTTATATTACACAGAAGATTCTCGTGCTCTACAGAAACACTTTTTACCGATTACAGAAACGAAGGCTGTGATTTGTCGCATTGATGAGGCAGATGAAGATAAGATGATCTTTATTAAGAAAACATCTATAGATACCATTGAATACGTAGTAGCAGATATAGACACTTTCACTGGAGATACAACAGGAATGAAGGTCTATACAAAGGTATTAAAGATATAATATTTCAGTATATAGAGAGATAAAGGAGTCCTATGAAACAAAAAGGAACATTGTCAAAAGAATTGATGCAGAGCCTGGGTCATGCAGAACATCTAATGCACTCCATGGAGCGGTATAGTATGGAACGCATGGAAGGCATATTTCAAGGGCAGGTGGATAGATCCGTCCTAGATGTGGAAGCAGATGACCGAATCGATTTGGATGAATGGTATTTATATCGAATTGATGAATTGGTGTACTCTGAAAAAGAAGGTTTAAAACGTGAAGCTATCGAAAATGTGTTGGGAACGTTCAGGGGGATGGATGAAGCCAATATATTATATATGGTTTTAGGTGATGTACATAAAATAAATATTTACATGGGGGTTAGTAAAAACTTATACCATGATCAAGGAAATGAAGGTAGTGTCACACAACTAGGTGTTAAATCGTACGCACAACATATGATTGAACCAAGCTTAAAAGGTAACTTTGTTGGTAGCAAGATTACGGAACAAACAGCTCAAGATAAAGAAGCAATTATGAAACGTATCCAAACTGCTAAATATGCTGGCTATATGAACGGTGTACCAGGTTTTATAGAAAAGCATTTAGGAGAAAATAAAGACTTTCAAGGAGCGGAACGCCTTATCGATACAATGGTAGGTAGTGAATTTGGCGTAATTGTTATTGCACGCGCTTGCAATGGTCGAGATGTGTTGGCATTAACAGAAGAAATTAATCAGCTTCACAATGAACTAGAACCATTGGCGAAGATTACCAAGCAAGAAACATTGGGGAATCAATGGAATTACAGTACCAATGAATCAGAGAATATCAGTAAAAATGTAGGTACTAGTAAATCCAAAGATCAAAGTGAATCAGTAGGAAGAAGTGAGTCTGATAGCGTTGATACGAGAACAGATACATCATCCCAATTAAATGCTTCTAAAAATGATAGCACTAATGATCAAACTGGAGAGACTACTGGATATAGTGAAAGTTATAGTAACCCTAAACAATACTCTAAGTCGGATGGTAATACCAATACTAATGATAGGTCTAGCTCTAATTCCAGTTCGAAGTCTGATTCAACCTCGATTAGTGAAACTGTGTCGGCAGATGATAGTGTAAATTATCAATACAATACATCTAAAAATATTTCTAATACGAGTCAATGGTCAAGAACACGTACTACAACAGAAGGTACTACGAACTCAAAAAATATATCGAATAGTAATGATACGAGGACGAGTACTAGCCAAAATATATCTGTTCAAAAAAATCATAGCAAATCAAAGGGCTCAGGAGAAAGTGATAGTTCATCAACACAAACTACATACTCTTTAGAAGCCAGTAAAAAGGTTATCCTTAATTGGCTCAAATATTTAGATGAAACCTTTATGACACGTATTGATAAGGGTAAAAGTAAAGGTAGTTTTGAGGTAGCGAGTTATCTATTCACATCACAAAACCCAGCCACTTTGTATCGCTTGGCAAACACGATGATGTCCTTATATGGTGGCGAAAAAGGGAATGTAGAACCGTTAGGTTTTATTGATTTAACAGATAGTAAAAATCGAGAAAATGCAGAGGCTAAACAAGTACGTCACATTTTTGAAAACTTACAATTACCAGTATTAAATAGTTCTACATCGATATGGAAATCGGCATTTTCTAAGCTACCTAGTCGAACGAATAAGAAAGAGTCCATCGGTACTTGGTTAACTGTAGAAGAGTTAGGTATTATGATGGGGATGCCACAGCGAGAAGTGCTAGGTCTTGCTGCTAGAAATGAAGTGGAATATGGTTTAAATATGAAAGACCTTTCTGTAGATGCTAGTGAAGAGTATATTGAACTTGGTGCTTTAATCCATCACGGGGAAGTGAGATCACAAAATAAGGTATATCTTGAAAAAGCAAACCTTAGCAAGCACACATTCATTTGTGGTGTGACAGGAAGTGGTAAAACAACCACATGTCAAAGTATTCTCATGAATGCTGATTTACCATTTTTAGTCATTGAACCAGCCAAAACTGAGTATCGTACATTGATGCACGAGCAAGGTGGGGAGGATATTTTATATTTCACCTTAGGACGACAAGATATCGCTCCATTCTTCTTAAATCCTTTCGAGATTCTTCCAGGGGAATCTATTGCAAGTCGTGCAGATATGTTGAAAGCGTCTTTTATCTCTGCTTTTGAAATGGAAGCAGCCATTCCTCAAATTATAGAAGCTGCTACCTATGAAGTGTATGAGAAAAAAGGTTGGGATGTTCGTAGTTCCAAATGGATTAATCCATTAACCGGACAAGAAGAAGACCCATTTGTAGCAGATAGCTTTGCATTTCCTACCATTACGGATTACTTGGGTGTTGTGGAAGAAGTAGTGGATCGCCAAGGATTTGATGAACGTCTTAAAAATGATTATATCGGTTCCTTAAAAGCTCGTTTACAGGCATTGACTGTAGGGTCTAAGGGGATGATGTTAGATACACCAAGAAGTATTGATTTTAAAGATTTGGTGACAAAAAAAGTAGTTATTGAATTAGAAGAAATTAAAGATGGTACAGAAAAGTCCTTGATTATGGGCTTCATCATCACTAATTTATTAGAAGCTATTAAATATCAATATGAACGGGATAATAGATTCCAACATATTACATTAGTGGAAGAAGCTCATCGATTATTAAGCCGATATGAACCTGGTGATAGTCTTAATAAAAAACGGGGTGTAGAAATCTTTGCGGATATGCTGGCAGAGGTTCGTAAGTATGGGGAATCTTTAATTATCGTGGATCAAATCCCGAATAAGATGACACCAGAAGTATTGAAAAATACAAATACAAAAATTGTTCATAAGATTTTTGCCAAGGATGATAAAGAAGCTATCGGTAATACCATGGCATTAAACGAAGATCAACGAGATTTCTTGTCTTATTTAGAAACTGGACGAGCTGTGGTAATTACAGAAGGCTGGAAAAAACCAGTACAAGTTAAAATTACACCACGGTCTCAAACAGATGATAAAAAATCGAATCATGAGATGAGTAATATTAAAGAGTGGTTATCTAAAAAATGTTATGAATACTATGCTGAGCATAACCATTGCGGAGTGATACCAGGATTTAGTTCCTATGAAGGGAAATTAACATCTGATATGGTAGAGGATTATCTAACTTTATTACGAGAAGATTCATTTTTTGCCAATGGTAATCTGAAAAAATTTCTTTTAAGTGGATGTTATAACCATAAAGAAAAAGGAAATGCGAGACAACAATTTATCAAATTCTTCTTTAATGATTACTTTCATAGTATGAAAGAATATTTTGTATTTGGTACGAATCCATGTCACAAAGCTTTTTGTATAGGACAATTACAAGCTAAAGACGGAAAAGATTTTTTTGCAAACATACAAGGAATGTTTATGGAACTTTTTGAATTACAAGAGAAAGATGAAAGTAAATTTAATCGGGTGCTCTTGGATGAAATGGATGCACATATTAAGAAATTAACTAAGTATTTTAATTAGGAGGTATTATTATGGGATTTTGGAGTTCCGTTTGGTCAGGAATTAAGTCAGTTGGATCTGCAATCTGTAGTGGTGTCAGAGCGATCGGATCTGGTATTAAGAGTGTAGCAAAAGCTTGTTCTGGAGTTGTCAGTGGTGCCATTAAAGGATTGTCAAAATTAGGTGGAGTTATTAAAGATTTAGGCATGAAAGCTGCGGGATTTTTAGGCGGCATCAGTAAAGCTTTAGTACCAATCTTGACACCAGTTTTTGGGCCATTAGCACCAGTTATTGCGGATATTATTGTTAACGTAGTGACGAATGTGATTATGGGACTTCTTGAAAGACGTGGAGAGCCTAAAATGGAAGAAGAAGAGATGGAAGAATATGGTTACTTATTGGAACAATCTGACTCTCATCCAGAATGGAAAGCTGCAGATGAATTTGAAACTGGAAGAGAACATTATCAATACTTACGTGATGCAGCCAAAGAAGCTGGTATTGAAGAAATGCCAAAAGTACCACGTTTCTCCCCAGAGGCACTTACACGCAAATCTTTAAGTATGTCAGCTATGGCAGAACGCTTAGCTCATAAAGAAGGCATTGGATTGCCAGTGGACTTCCTTGTGAAAACAGGTTTAAAACTATTGACACTTGAAGAGTTTGAAGCGATTATAGCGGCGGCCAAAGCCTTAGGATATAAAAATGTTCCCTATGCTGATTTAGTAGATAAAAAATTATCTCCAGAAGAAACAAAAAAATTTACTGAAGAAATTCGTAAACAGTTGATAGCTCTTAAGGAAGAAAAAGGAGAAATGCTTTCTGTTACTGAGTCCTTCGATGCAATCGATGCTATTCAATCTGAGCCTACAAAAGAAGAAATTATTACTAAATCTTCTGAATACTTTGATGCCATTGAATTAGAAGGAGAAAAGAAACCTTTATATGATTTGAAAGGCTTAGAAGCATTCTATGAAAAACATGGTATGCAGGAAGAATTGGATGATTTAAAACAAAAAATTCAGCAAGGCGAGTTAGAAGAAAATGATGAAGATGACTTAGAAGAAAACGATAAAGCTGAGTTAGAAAAAAATAATAAAGCTGAGTTATAAGAAATGGGGTTTCTATGCCAAATACTGAGTATATGAGGTCTATCGGAGATACAATTAAGCGACATGTGCAGAAAAACTCATCTTTATCTGTATCCAGATTAAAACAAAAATATGGTTATCATGGAACTAATTATGAAACTTTTAAGAGTGAATTACGTAAGATTGAAAAATCACGATCGAGTCTTCAAACATCTATTAATACAGCCTTATCAAATTTGTATGGGTTACAAGAGAATATAAAAAATGAATATGGTAGTCAGCTGCAGAGTTATTGGAAAAAAGAAAAAGATATTGAAACAACCTATGATATTACTATAGATAGTAAGCAAGAGGTCCATCAAACTATTTCTAATGAAATGACATATGTAGTTAACCGTAAAAAAGCAATACAGGTTTCCTTAGACTGGGAAGAATATGAACGGTATGCTGAGCAAGTATTACATAGGAGTGATACATCTTGGCATAATGTCTCTAATATGAGTGAAATGTACTCAGAAGTACTATCTATGTTTCGCCATACTAATCCATTGCCAGAATTAAGTGATGAGTTTCGTGCAGATACGTTTTTACAGTTAGATGATATAGCGGATGAACTTGCACAATTGGAACTGTAAGTGGTTTTCTAACATGTAAGGAATTAATAATTAAATAGTAGTGTCAATGGCAGTATGTTACAAACTTTTGTGAAGTATATACTATCATTGGCACTATACCTATGTATGAAGGAGTAACTATGAAAATAAAACGACTCATATATGTAATGATGTCAAATAAAGTACAAGTTTTTATTGAACGAAGACGAAAATTTGAAGTCAATCGTTGGGATGGAGAAGTAGAATATTCCATTAATGTAGATGCTAAAGAGTCTTTGGGTGTAGACATTTTAAGAAATTGTTGGGAAGAATTTATCCATCAAGATGAGTATGCGTCGGTTCTCTTATTAACTGAAAAATCATCTCCTACGATGGATAATATACGGACAATTTTAGAAGATAGTGTAAGTAATCATAATGCAAATTTAGAAAGTGATGCTATCTGTGAATGGACTGAAGAAGATATCCAAACCATCATAAATGCGTATGAGGGCACATTGTTATTTGAGGAAGGCGAAATTCTAGATGATACAATTATTCATTCATCAGGAATATTGCAAATTATTGCGGGACAGGGTTCTACCTATGTGATTCCGAAAGTAGTAGTTCTGGAAAATAAGGAAAGTAGTACATCTATTAAACAGGATTCAGAAGTTGCTACAGCAGTAGAATCGACGCCTATTGTTTCTGAACAGCACCGCAATGAAAGAAAACAAAAAAAGAAAAATAAGAATACATCGAAGAGTCAAGTAGCAAAAGTTAAAGGTGTTCCAGAAGTTTCCTTTGCAGATACAACTCCTATTCTTAAAGAAGAAAAAATACGGGTGTCTGACAATGTAAATTCTAAACAAGAAGATCTAGTTGAGCAGGTAGGTACTACACGGAGTAAAGAAAAAGCCTCTAATGAAGATATAAGTAATTATATGAAAGAAGATACAAAGGACTTTAACCATGATGTACGATCACCTAAATAGGGAAGAAAGATCTATTGAAATTAACCGATTAAAAGATGGGATTTTAAAACTTATGAAGAAAAAAGTATACAGTCGAAAGAACAATAAAAATTTAAAATATGATTATGACTGGGATTATGATGATAATGTAGAAGATACATCCTCCAAAAAAAATATGAAACCGAAAAAAAGTGTCACACTTACTAGAAATGAGGAAATGTGGAAATCACTACAAAATGCACTAGTGGAAAAAAGTTCTACTCCTGTTAGTGGATATCCTTTAAAAGTTTCACAGCTACGATCTATTATCAAGGAAATTCTAGTAGAACGGATGCATGTTTTTTTAGACAAATTAGCTGTTATTTTTAATGAAGAATATATAGTGTTCAAAGAAGATGGATTTGGATTATTAAGAAGCTCTAAACTCTTATTACCCTTATATGAAGGCACTGAAGATATTGTTTTTTTCGATGTATTAAAAAAAGATTCAAATACAATCCAAACTAATATTAATTTTGAGAAAGAGGCTCGTATACCTATTGCAGCCGGATTACAGAGTTTCTATGCGAACAAGGGAATTAATTATACTAATCTAAATAATTGTAAAGTCTTTTCTACCGATGCCATTAAAGCGTATTATAATAAGTATACTTTAGAATTATCTAAGCATAATAAAAAGCTAATTCAGATGGAGATTATTGGAGAAAACTATGAAGGAGGTTGGGCCTGTTTTTCATGGAATGATGATGGATACTATCGAATTTATCCTAATTCGAGTAAAACTTATAGCAATAGTAAAGGCTTTGTAGCAGTTATTTCTAAAGGAATCAATGTTTCAAAAGCTGATAAGGTACTTGCCTATGCATTAGAACACTTTGCGATTCCCAACCATCCTTTGATAAATAATTCCGACAAAAAATTTTATGAAGTTTTAAAAAAATTACAAAAAGAAGGAAAGTTTGGAACAGGCGTATTGGAAGCGTTCGTTACATTAGATAGAGCCACTACTATGAATGGAATAGACAGACAGGTCCGGGCATTCGTAAAGAATATTATAGACTATGAATTTTCCAAAAAACTTGATGGTATACATTCCTATGAAGGTGCAATAGACTATTTAGGTGCAGGTGGTGATATTAATACAGTATTTTATAATAAGTTAATCGAATCTTTATTAGAGGTAGAAACTACTCGTGCAAATATTCAACCTTATGAATTAGATGTACTACGTGATTTAAACAAAGGTCACTGGGATGTATATGAAATGCTACAACGTCCAATGGAAGCAGATGATGTATTAATTCCTGTACCTAAGGATCAAACGTTGGTAGCACGGGACCCATTAGCTGATGTGAATACGAAGGCAACTTGTGCCATTGATTTTGGTACGAAAAGTACTGTAGTGGTGTATCACGATGGTAAATCATCACTATTGCGCATTGGGGCAGCAGATCAATGGGCAGAGCCACGTATGGAAGACTATGAAAACCCAACGGCTTTACATATTATTGACTACAAACAATTTATGGAAGATTATAATAGCAAAGCAGGCCGTCCACCTACACGTTGGGAAGATATGACTGTGTCCCATCATGCAGCAGAAAAAATCTATCAAAAGGATATCAGTACTGACGTATATTACTCTGTGTTTAATGAATTAAAACAATGGGCAAATGCAGTTGGTCGTCGTCAATTGTTGCAAGATAATACAGGCAGAAAAATAGAATTAAAACCATATACTACATTGAAAGATGGTGATTTCGATCCTATTGAAATCTATGCGTACTATCTAGGTCTATACATCAATAATATGCAGCGCGGAATATGTATGAAATATTACCTTTCTTTCCCGGTGAATTATTCTTTGGATGTTCGTAATCGCATCCTTGCAAGTTTTGAACGAGGTATTTGTAAGTCCTTACCAGAACGTGTTCTTAACCATGAAAACACGATGAAACGTTTTAAAGTAAAAGCTGGTGCTAGTGAACCTGCTGCGTACGCCTTGAGTGCTTTAAAAGCCTATGGTGTGGAACCAGTGGATAATGAACAAGAGAAAGCACATACCTATGGTGTGTTTGACTTTGGCGGTGGTACTACGGACTTTGACTTTGGTATTGAGTATATTCCAGATAACAATGATTATTTCTATGAAATTAAGCAATTTAATAATGGTGGTGACCCATTATTAGGTGGAGAAAATATTATCAATATTCTAGCTTATGAAGTGTTCAAAGCAAATCAACAAGTGATGCGTGATAATAAGATTACCATTGTCATCCCTAATGATAAATGTAAACGCTTCGATGGTAGCCAAATGCTCGTAAAAGATCCAAATGAAGGTGATCAAGTTTCTTATCTAAACCTAAAATTATTGGCAAGTCGCATGCGTTCCATTTGGGAAGAAAAAGGCGACTTCAAAGATGAATTTAGTACGGGTGACATTAGTATTGATTTATACTCAACGAATGAAGAAAAAATCCCAGTACGTATTAAGGTTAATGTGCCTATGTTACAAGGTGTCATCACAGAGCATATAAAAGATGGTATCGATAACTTTATGGGGACATTTAAACGGGCCTACACAGCTAATGAAAGCGAATGGACATGGCCATTACATATCTTATTAGCCGGTAATTCATGTAAAGCTCGTTTATTACAAGAGCAATTGGTAATACGCCTGATGGATGAGTTAGAAGCCATGTCTAAACGATTGCATAAAGATGTATCAGATATTTTCCGATTATACCCTCCATTAGGTTCATCCTTTAATGTAGAAGCATTAGTAAAATCAATTACAGCTTCTGGTACAAAATTTACAGCGGAACAACAAAATATTCTTGATACGATGCTATATACAGAAAAAAATGTATAGTGATAGTATCAGCATCTAATATGTTAGTTTAAGAGGAGACATGTATGCAAAATTTTGAAACCATGCGCACAGGTAAAACTGGTGTTGCTTTTGGCTTAATTCGTAGCCGTGATGGTGCAGGCGATGTACATATTATTCCCTATGAGGCTGATGCAAGTGGTGAGACTCCATTTCCTTACTTATTAGGGATTAAAAGTAGAAAAGATACTTTTGAATGTTTAATTGGTGAAAATGTTACCTATGGCACATGGGCTGAATTTAGACGGTGTCATAGTGATGAAATGGATATTTATTACACAAAAGAGGCACGTGCACACTTGGGATCTATGCCTATTGCAGAAGCATCATATGAGAACTTGTTTATAGAAGAAGAACATGCAGATATGGACGACGGCTACGTTTTCATTCGCAAAATAGACCCTACCACAATCGAATGTGTGGTAGCCACTCATGATGAAATGAGAAAGAATCCGAATGTGGATGCATCTCGTATTTACAAGTTAACATTAAAGGGATAATTTCATCAATTTCACTCTACGCAGTGCCCATTCTCTATGCTATAATGTATATTACGTATCAAATGATGTACTATATAACATTTCATGTAGAAGGGAAGACACAGTATGCCACCAGAGTTAGAAGAACCGCATCAAGGGCTCGGTTCAAGACAGAAAAAACGTATTATAGGAGTCAAACCAGGTCAGTTTGTGAAAGGCCTTGACGGGCTAAAAGGATTAGCTATTCTAGGCGTCACGATCTTTCATTTATTTCCCCATGCAGCCAGTGGCGGTTTCATGGGGGTTTCCCTTTTCTTTGTATTATCGGGGTATTTATTAGCTTTCACCACCAATCAACAATGGAAGTTGGGAAATTACAGCATTTCAAAATTCTTTCAACGTAGGGCAGAGCGGATTCTAATTCCTTTAGTGTTGATGGTGACAGTCATCCTAGGGCTGTGGCATTTGCTATTACCTGACAAGTTAGCGGGCATACGCCCAGAAGTAATGTCTATTTTGCTAGGCTATAATAACTGGTGGCAAATCGCACAAAATGCAGATTATTTCACCCGTTTAGTGAACACATCGCCATTCACCCATATGTGGTTCTTAGGGGTAGAAATTCAATACATTATCATTTGGCCTATCTTGTATTGGACTTATACAGCACTGAAAAAACAATGGAATTATACCATCGGTCTAGTATGGATGCTAGCATTGGCGTTAGGATCCTCTGTCATTATGCCACTACTATATGCAGAGGGCATGGACGTATCTCGTTTTTATTACGGTACAGACACACGGCTATTCGCCTTGCTATTGGGTGCCTTTTTAGGATTGCATCGGAGTGAACAAAAACTATATCCGTTGGGTACTATGAAAGGGAATGTCATCAGCAGTGTACTCCTATTGGTATGTGTCATTGCCACCGTACTAGGATACATCTATTTAGATGGACAAAGTCCTTCTCTTTACACCTATGGCATGGTAGCATTTACTTGCTTATTTGGTTTCATGGTGTGGTTAGTAGAACGTCCTAATACACCACTTGGAAAATTGGTGGATATGCCTGCCCTAGCATGGTTTGGTAAACATAGTTATGGATTGTTTTTATGGCAATATCCAATGATTTACCTTTTTGAACATATGGGGATCATGGACTATGTTGCATCGCCCATCGCCTACTATATAGTCTTAGTGGCGGTTATCATCGGTCTTACACTTTGGTCCGAAGCGGTGACGAATTGGTGTGTCCGCCAAGATAGTGCTCGTGCCATTGTGGATGTCATTCGTTCCTACTTTGTGAAAGTTGTTTCTATCGTGGGGGCTGTTTGTATTGTCCTAGGTATGTATGCCTTTGCCACAGCACCGGAAGAGAAGCAACAAGATGTGACAGAGTTGCAAGTACGATTGGCGAAGAATGCAGAATCCCAAGCGGAAGAAAATGCGAAGGTGATCGATTTGTCCACTGTCAGCGACCCACAAGATATGGTGCATATGGCAGCCATTGGTGATTCCGTCATGCTTGGTTCCGCTCATGCACTGCGACAGGACTTTGCAGGTATCCAAATCGATGCCAAAGTATCTCGCTATGTAGGGGCAGGTTTAGGGATTGCAAAACAAATGGATGCGAACCAACAACTAGGCAATGCGGTACTCATCGGTCTTGGTACCAATGGTCCTATCACAGGCTATTATGAAGATGAAACGAAAGCATTGGTGCAGTATTTAGGTCCAAATCGTCAGATTTTCTGGATCAACAATTATGCGCCAGGCATCCAATGGATTGAAGCAAACAATGCATACTTAGCCAAATTGGCTAAAGAACATCCGAATGTGCATATCATCGACTGGGCAAGCCTAGCAGCAAAACATCGAGATTGGCTTGGAGATGACGGCATCCATCCGAATGATACCGGTGTGAAAGAATACTCTAAATTCATCCATGATGAAGTGAAAAAAGTATTGCTCCAACAAGGAGATACAAGTACAAAACAGAAAAAACGCTAAACAGGTCTCGATAGATAAGCGAATTAGCTAAATATGCCAGTATATAAGGGCTGTAACAATATGTAGAATCTACATGTTTGTTACAGCTCTTTTTTGATTAATATCTCCTAAAATAACACTCACAGTCAAGGTTGACTGGTAGGAGTGTTTTATAGGAGTTTAGAGGGTGCATAGAGAAATCCTAAATACGCAAGTAAAGGAGGTGATACGATGTACCATGTGGAGATTGAGCTGGATCATTTCTTTCAGCGCGCCTATGAAAGTGGAGCCAGTGATATGCATTTTGATACTTTAGAAAAAGAGGTGCAAGTTCGATTCCGGTTGGATGGTCGGTTACAACAAGTGGCTATGATTCCTATGCCGGCAGGGGAACAAGTCATCAATCGTTTGAAAGTGTTAGGGTCCTTAGATATTAGTGAAAAGCGATTGCCCCAAGATGGGCGTTATGTGTGGACGAACGGAACGCATTCAGGAACGATTCGTATGGCTTCCTTGCCTGCGGTATATGGGGAAAGTCTGGTATGCCGTTTATTTTGGCATGATGAACAAATCCGAACGTTAGAGGAATTGGGGATGCCTTTGGAGGTCAGCCAAGAAGTGCGAAGCTTATTACGACGCCCACATGGTTTATTGCTTGTGTGTGGCCCAACAGGGTCTGGTAAAAGTTCTACCTTATATGCTCTGTTACAGGAGTTAAATGGTGAAGAAGAACAGATTATCACCTTAGAGCATCCTGTAGAGCGTATTGTACAGAAAGCTGTACAAATTGGAGTGAATCCACAAATTGGAATGACTTTTAGCAAAGGATTACGATCCATTTTACGACATGACCCAGATACCATAGTGGTCGGGGAAATTCGTGATCAGGAAACAGCCGAGTTAGCAGTGCAAGCGGCGTTAACAGGACATCGAGTGCTCTCTACAATCCATACGAATTGCGCTACGGGAGTGGTAGAGCGATTAGTGGATATGGGAGTGGAAGAATACCTAGTACATGCTACTGTAACAGGAGTCATATCTCAACGCTTGGTGCGAACCATCGTGGATGGAGAGTATCGGGGGCGTTGTGGACTCTATGAGTTACTGTCTATTCCTACAGAAGGGTGTCAGTGGGATCAATTAGAATCCTATCTGTTTTGTACCATGGAAGAGGCAGCTCATCACGCCATAGAAAAGGGGCTAACTACGGAAGAGGAAGTACGTCGAGTGGGGGTATTGGTATGATATGGTCGAATCTATTACACCATGCTATCGAAGTAGGAGCTACAGATATTCATATCCAATGTGGCACTGTATTTTGGCGATTGGGAATGGATGTAGTGCCGACGAAGTATCGATTGACAGAAGATGACATGGTAGAGTTTTTAAGAAACCAAGTGAAGACTATATCTGATGCGCTCATGTCCTATGATGGAGCCATAACTTTTGAAGGCTTACGTATCCGGGTGCATCTATTCCGTTGGCGTTCTGGTTGGGGTGGTACCTTGCGGATTTTGTATCCCCCTAAAACAGGATTAGATACGTCTGAGGAGGGCAATTTGTTGCGTCGAATTTCTTCTTTCAAAGAAGGGCTTGTCATCATTGCGGGGGCTACGGGGTCAGGGAAATCCTATACTCTTACATCCTGTTTAATGTACATCAATGAAAGTATGCGTCGCCATATTATTA
>CAUQUX010000003.1:0-29974 GCA_963521235.1 uncultured Veillonella sp.
TTCCACATCAGAGGTAGGATCTGCTTCTGCATACCCTAGCTCTTGTGCTTCTTTCAAAACTTCTTCATAGCCTAATCCATCCTCACTCATTTTAGAAAGGATAAAGTTAGTTGTTCCATTTAGAATCCCCATAATCTCAGTGATCTGGTTGCTTCCAAAGGAATCATACAAGGCGCGAATGATAGGAATAGCTCCAGCTACACTAGCCTCAAAACGCAAATCTACACGATGTTTCGTAGCTAGTTCCATTAAATAAGGACCCGCTTCGGCCAATAAATCTTTGTTGGCAGTCACCACATGTTTTCCTGCAATGATAGCTTCTTCAATGCATGTGCGAGCAAAGGTTGTCCCACCCATAACTTCCACCACAATATCTATGGATGGATCTTGTAAAATGTCTTTATAATCCGTTACGAATGTGGCTGTGTTAGGGAGTGTTATATGACTATATTTATCTGGATTTCTTACATAAATTTTGTCTACAGTGACAGGAACACTAATACGGTTTTGAATCACCTGTAAATTTTTAGTTAATAATTCAACTGTACCTTGTCCCACTGTACCAAACCCTAAAAGGGCAATCTTTACGCCTTGCTTCATTCTATCTCTCCTTAAGCACTAGGCCTGACCAATTAGTTCTACCTTGATGACACCATCTAATTGTCGGACCTCGTGCAATACATCTTCTACTGGTAATGTTAATTCCTTTGTTTCAAAAGAAATATTTACATGAGCTACACCCTGTAGCGGTAAATTTTGATTAATGGTTAACACACTGCCGTTGTAATCTGCAATGATCCGCAAAATATTGGATAACATACCCGACTCATTAGAAATCAGTGCATTAATAGACACAATTTTTCCTTGTGAAAGTTCGTAAAATGGAAATACATAGTCTTTATATTTATAGTAAGCAGAACGACTTAAATCCATTTTTTCTACGGCTTCATTAATAGTTTTTGCTTCCCCTAATTGCAAAATAGATTTTACTTTAATCGTCTTTTTAATTGCTTCTGGTAAAATTACTTCATTCACTAAATAAAATTTGTCTTTTTTGCCTTTCACAGCCATAACTACACCTCTTCACTACTTGTGGAAACGGAACTTGCGATGTGTTGTCCATATAAAGTAAATACGGAATACATACCAATAAAAAATGGAACATATTCAGCTACAATCCGCCATGCCACTGCAACTAGCCCCACTGTCCCCATTGGTACAAAGGAGGCAAATAAATATACAAATAAGCCTTCAGCAACTCCCGTGCCACCTGGTGTGGGTGCAAAATATAAAATTAAATTTAATAAAATCATACGATTTAAAATTTCAACAATACTAATATCTGGCGTAAACGCATACATCAAAGCAGGTGCAATCGCGTATAAAAATAATAAGCTCAATGCAGACTCAATGAATACAATAAAGGATTGAATCGGATTCGCATATAACAGTCGAAGTCCTCCGTTAAATTCCTCTAACTTTATGAGCCAAGCTTTAGGATTTTCTTTTTTTGCTATTTTAGAAATCCACGTAACTAAGCCTTTCATAAATCGCGTTTGCAACAGATACATTCCCATGAATGTTGAAATGACAACAAAAATTGAAACTCCCAATAATTGTGTATTTGTAATATAAGGTACATCTATTGGTTCTGTTAATAATATGATAGGTAACATGACAATTAAAAACAGAATGGAAAAGACTGTTCGCACTAATACGATGGGGGCAGCTTTTCCAATAGGTACATGATAAGACCGTAAGATGAGAGCTTGAGCTACCGCACCACCACTAGCACCTGGTGTTAGCATGGCCATAAAATAATTACCAAAGATAACACGTAAGATAGCTATGAGAGATAGGCTATATCCCCCCATGCGAACCAAGCGTTGTAACCGTAACCCATCAAAGTACATGCCTAAAGCAAGTGCCATAAATGCTAACAATAATGAGGTGAGATTAAAGGTACCTAGCGTAGACAATGAATCTAAATCTATGGTGAAATAAATCGTGATACACGATACAATGATAAGTACTACACCGATTAAGATTCCTCGTTTCACCATGGTGCTCATGAACGATCTCCTTCACTCCATTGTCCATAGTGAATCAGACTAATATCGCTATTACCAATATATTCTTTGACTCTAGCAGATGTCATAGCCCACCGTTCTTCGTCCCAATGATAACCCCAACTATATAAGGAACTAAGCGTACGATTATCTTTACCAGGATGTGTCATAATTTCATGCACTCCTTGTTTGGTAGCAACTTTTCTCAAAATTGCTAATAAGGCCTCTTCTTTTAGCTGACCACCATTCATCATGCCCCAAAAATATAATGGAGATGAAAAGCCAAAATCACGAGATGTAGTATAGGCTTGTTGTGTAATCACCGTAAGCCCCACTTTGCCAATCCAACGCCCCAGCGACGAAACACCATTCAATAAAAATGGTGTTTCATCAGGCATACGAATCTTCGTTACACCGTAACGCTTCATTTGTTCAGCCACCAACGGTAACACTTGTGGCAATACATGCATATGCTGATGTCCATCTACATGAGTAATGGGTAATCCTGTACCCATCACTTTATGAAATTGTGCTGCTATTTCTTTTCGTAATTCGGATCCTTTCACTTGCCCTGTAAAAAGTCGTTTTATAAATTCCGTATGTGTCATAGGAAATTTACCATCTACTAGTAAACTCGGTACTTCCCTAGGGTCACAGACTGGTGAAAGTCCACCGACCAAGCAAATATGTAAGCCCACCCCTAACGTGGATGTGGTCTTAGCTAGTGTAAGGGCATCTTCAAAATATTCTCCAGATGCCAATAAAGACGTACTTGTTACTATTCCCTGTTGATGACTTTCTAGTATCCCCTCATTGATGAGAGGATGTAATCCGAAATCATCTGCATTAACAATTAAACGTTTCATAGTCACCTTCCTGTACGCACTAAATGGATAATTGTATTATTATTCTACCAAAATAATTGCTATTTGGATAGACAAAGTTTTCTTTCTTGTACTTTATACATGCACAAAGCTCCCGCTATGGCAACATTTAAGGATTCCATCGGACCGTACATGGGGATAGAAATTCGCTGCGTAACCAACTGTAATATGTCCTCTGAAATACCATTAGCTTCATTTCCTAAAACAATCATAGTAGCTCCTTCATAAGTTGGGTGTCCATAGTCGACACTATCTTCTAACACGGTTCCATACAGTTTGATTCCATGATTTTCTATGAATTTCGCCACAGCAGTATGTGTGACTTGGGTATAAATTGGTAATTTGCATAGACCACTCATAGTACTGCGAACTGTTTTTTCATTATAGATATCGACCGTATTAGGAGTTAGCAATATTGCCTGTACACCAGCCCCTACAGCAGTCCGTATTAAGGTTCCTAAATTGCCTGGATCTTGAACACCATCGATGAGAAGATAGAGTCCGTTCTCTTTCACATGAAAATCTTCTAATCTGCTTTCTTTTTGGCATACCACAGCTAATACACCTTGCCCATGCACAGTCATTTCAATCCCTTTCCAAATACTTTCAGAAATAGACGCTACATGTACATCATACGTATCGCATAGGGCTATTAATGTATGTAACTGCTCTTGTTTGATAGATTCTGTATTCACAATTACATACCGTACCGTCCCCGTTGGTAACATATCCATTACAGTTCGATATCCTTCTGCTACAAATTCTTTATGGATTGTACGATATTTTCGTTTATATAATTGCACCACATGTTTAATTTTTTTATTATCTTTTGAAGTAATTTCTTCCATATGTACCTTTCTTTATGCATTCCATAATTGATAGAACAATCCTTTTTGGCTCATCACTTCCTCTAATGTTCCTTGTTCCACTATGTTACCTTCAGATATGACGATAATTTTGGTAGCATCACGTAATGTAGATAAGCGATGCGCTATAGCGATCATCGTTTTTTCACCTTTCATATCTGCAATGGATTGTTGTAACAATTCTTCTGTATGACTATCAATATTTGACGTAGCTTCATCAAAGACCAGCAACGACTTGTTTTGTACCAAGGTTCTAGCCAAGGATAATAATTGACGTTGTCCTTGTGAAAGTAAGGATCCTAGATAGCCAACAGATGTTTTATAACCATCCTCTAATCGTTGCACAGAACTATCTAAATGAGCTCGTTTGGAAGCCTCTACTACCATGTCCAATGTTACCGTTGTATCAAATAAAGAAATATTTTCTTCGATAGTGCCTTTAAATAAATGGGAATCTTGGAATACATAGCCCATAGACTGTCGTATAATTCTTGGATCTAATGTGTTTAAATCTTGACCATTAATACGAATAGTTCCTTTGGTAGGTTGTTCAAAACCAAGCAATAATTGTATCATCGTGGATTTACCACCACCCGATGGACCTGCAATACCTAGAAATTCTCCTTCTTTCAAAGACCATGTAATATCTTCTAAGACATAATTATCTGTGCCATCATAGGAAAAATATACATGGTCAAATTCGATGGAATGAATGGCTGAAAATTCTTTTGGCAAGGTAATCGTTTCTTCTACTTGTCCATTTTCATTTTGTAACATTGGCAAAATACGTTCTGCCCCAGCTAAAGCAGATTGTAAGTTTCCATATTTTTCAGCAATTTCTTTAATAGGTTCAAAAATTCGATTAATATATTGTAAGAATGCAAATACTGTGCCCGCCTCAGTAATTGAGTCGAAATACCCAGTCACAGTAAATATAGCAATGAGTGCGATAAAGAATAGTCCATCTACAATCGGTCTAAAGATAGCAAATGTTTTTACTTCAAATAACCCTGCCTCTAAAAACTCTCGACTTACTTTATCGTAGCTTTTTTCCATGATAATTTCACCTACATAGGTTTTAATCATCAAAATCGCGTTGAGCATTTCCTGCACAGATGCATTAGAAGCAGCCACTTTACTGCGTACCCCTCTAAAAGCTTTTTTTGCGTATTTACGATACACAAAGATGATACCTGTGAATACGGGAACCAATAATAAAACTATGGTAGCTAGTGTCGTATCAATTAAGAACATAAATACTAATATCCCAATAATCTGAAAGATACTGCTACTAATTTTTACCAACACTTCTGTATATAAGGTACGAATAGATTCTGTATCATTAGTTACTCGTGTTACTAAATTGCCCACAGGATAGGCTGTAAATTCTCTAGGACTCATGGCCAAAATATTGGCAAAGATCTTATTTCGAATGTCATAAATAATGCGCTGTCCAAAACTTTGCAATGCGTAGTTTTCAATTCCTAAGGCAATCATGCCAAACACAATTAATCCAATATACCCCACTGCATAGTTAGTAATAAGACCCATGTCTTTTGTAGCCACACCTACATCAATAAATTCCTTCATAATGACAGGACGTATTAATTGTACCCCCAGTACTAGTATTAACATGCAAATACCAATACACATATAGGATACATAGGGTTTCATGAACGTACACAAATGGAGTAGCACATGGTAATCTGTTTTTTGTTTAGTTCGCATCGGTCTCTCCTCGTTTTTGCAACATCACCAATTGATGATACATCCCTTTTTGTTCCAATAAATCATTATGAGTACCACATTCAATGATCCGACCTTCATGGAACACATAAATACAATCAGCTTCTTGCAATGCTTCTAGTCGTTGCGAAATACATAGAATCGTTTGTTCGCTATGGGAACGTAATGTCTCTAAAATATGACTTAAACTATGCGCATCCAAGGCTGAAAACGCATCATCTAAGAGCAAGTAAGGTGCCTGTTTATAAAATGCACGAGCTAGGGAAATCCGTTGTCGTTGCCCACCAGATACGTCAGAACCACCTTCTTCTAAGCTATCATGCTTACGAGTACCTTCAATACGTTCCTCTAAATCTCTAAATAAGCCAGCTCGTTGTGCAGATTCTTCAATCGTCATCCTTGAAGCTTCTTGATTCTTATATCCAAATTGAATATTATCTCGTATGGATACACTGAGTAAAGAAGGCGTAGATGGTGCATATGCAATACTTTGACGCAATGTACTAAGAGGAATATCTTGGATATCTCTTTCACCGAAATAAATGCTACCCTTAGGGGCATGTTGAATATCTAGCAATAGTTTAAACAATGTAGACTTACCTGACCCAGGACCACCCACAATTCCAATGAAGGATCCTTTAGGGATATGCATAGTCACATCTTTTAAAATAGGCTCCTTACTAGATGTATAAGCAAAATTTAAGTTTTGGATGTGTATATCAGTTAGAGGTAAGGAGTGTACCTCTTCTTGAATCTCTTCCTGTGGCAAGTCAAAAAACTCCTCCATCCGTTCTAATGATGCAAATCCTTTTTGTAATACCGTTGCCAACGAGCCAATGGCCATGATTGGTCCAATCACAAGCATGACATAGCCATTCAGTGCAACGAACTCACCTACAGTTAACTCGCCATGAATAATGGCTTGACCGCATACATACATGTTAAGAGCATAACATACAAAGGGGGCCATATACGTTAGGGGTGTTAGTAACGAGTCAATACGTACTACGTCTAGATTATTTTCGTAATTTTTTTCATTCACTTTTGTAAAACGTTGCCATGTTCTATATTCTTTATTGAAAGCACGAATCACCGCCATGCCTAAAAATAATTCTTGTGCATATTCTGTTACATCACTATAAGAACTTTGTGCTTTCTTTTGACGACTTCGCAAGTATTTGGAAAGAGCCAACATGCCATACACAATAAATGGCATCGGCAAAATAGTCACTACCGCTAACCATAAAGACATCTTTTGTACAAGAATACAAAAGGCAATAACTCCAAAAAACAATGCATCTACAAATAACATAACACCTAATCCAAGAGATACACGCAAGGACGTCACATCATTTGTCATCAGCGCCATAACTTTGCCAGGTCCGTGCTCATCATAATAGGATGTAGGAATACGCAGTGCATGGCGGAATAACTCCCGTCGCAAATAGAACTCAAAATTACGAATCGAACCTAAGAGCATATGACGAGAAATAAATTTTAAGAGAGTAATGACAATCCCTAGGGCTACAAACAGTCCTACGTAATGCCAGATTCCATCCTTGCCAACATATAATGTGTTAATAGCCTCCCCCATCCAAGTGGGAACTAAGAGAAACAGACCATTAATAGTCAGCAGCAAAAAAATACCAACCATATACTTATACGTGTGTTCTTTGAAAAAGTGTCGGAATAAGTGAAAGCCTTTCATAAATGCCTCGATTCTATAATAATTTCGATTTTTTTCGATAAAGATTATTTACTAACCTAATTGTACCATGATATAATATGAATATACAAAAGATATTATTCCGTGATTAAAGGAGGAACATACAATGGAAAAACGTACAGGCGTTGTAACATTTGCAGGCAACCCAATCGCATTATTGGGCAAAGAAGTTAAAGTAGGCGACAAAGCTCCTGCTTTCAAAGTATTAGATAATGGTTTAGGTGAAAAAACTTTAGCAGATTATGCTGGCAAAGTAAAAGTAATCTCCGTAGTACCATCCTTGGATACTGGCGTATGTGATGCACAAACTCGTTGGTTCAATCAAAACGTTTCTAAATTAGGTGAAAACGTTGTAGTATTGACTGTATCCGTAGACTTACCATTCGCTCAAAAACGTTGGTGCGGCGCTGCTGGCATCGACCAAGTAGAAACATTATCTGACCACCGTGATCTTTCTTTCGGTGAAAACTATGGTTTCATTCTTGAAGGCTTACGCTTGTTAACTCGTGGTATCGTTATTATCGATAAAGATGACGTTGTTCGTTACGTTGAATACGTACCAGAAGTAACTTCTGCTGTGAACTTTGAGGCGGCTGAAGAAGCTACTAAAGCATTAGTATAATCTATACTGAATATAACTATAAGGGTGCAGTGATTCGTCACTCCACCCTTTTTTATTGGAAAGGTCCTTATGAATTATTTTTTACAACAAGTGTCTGCATTTTTTCAGTGGGTTCTAAACTTCACTCTATTTTCTATTGGCATTGTATTAACCGTAGCTGTTTTGAATACAGCCTTTTATATTGTAACACTCATACCAGGTTTATTCACAACTGAAGTGGCATATGTCACATTTCTAGAAGAAATTATTAACTTCTTCCTATTTTTTGAATTTCTATCATTAGTGGTGAAATATTTTAAAAACAACTTCCACTTTCCTCTTCGATATTTTATCTATATTGGTATAACCGCCATTATTCGATTGATTATTGTGTCTCACGAATCTGCTATGGATCTATTTCTATGGTCATCTGCAATTTTAGCATTAGTCATTAGTTTGGTCTTAGTCGTACGATATGGTAAAGAACCTAATAGTGGTGAAAGATTGTAATCTATCTCATTATTTATGTCAGGTATGTCAATAATAGCTCGATGATTTAATTAATTATATTGATATGATAGAAACAAAACATGCCAAAAAGGACTGTTCACGATTTTCGTGTTCAGTCCTTTTTTATTTGAGTCGTTAGTTATATTGTAAATAAAACTGTATGATATGTCATTTTCATACATAAAATATACCTTGTGGGCTATTGCCGCCCCCAAAATATATGTTAGACCTCTTATTATACGCCGTGCCAATATAATAGGCTTATTTAGAAACACTACGTAAACATCTATTATAGAATATTACGAGTATACTCTGCATACAATGCTTCTAATTCAAGCACTTTTTCATTCATTTCTACTTGCAATGCAGATGCTGTATCATAGTCGCCTTTTGCCAATGCATCAGTGATGCGTGTGAATAAAGATTTGCTGTCTACACTGTCTTTTGCCAAGTATAAGCGCAATGTATTCACTTTGTTCCAGTTCGCACTATCAAATGCATCTGCTGTATCATGGACAGCTTGTAAAGAACGTACTAATTGAATGTTAGCAGGTACGATACGATTTGCTAATTCTAATTTCCAACGTTTTAAAATACCAGCCATGAAAGAATCCATCAAATCTTGTTCAAAAGCACCGCCTAGTGTTAAGGATGCCACTTTTTCTGGATTGTTTGTATAGCCTTGGATATTTTCCCATACAGTAGCAGGGGCTTTACCAAATTTACGATCACGTTCTTCTGCTGTGAAATCATCAAATACATCAACTTCTGAACGATATTCACGGGATGCTTCTAGATACTCAGCAGCTTCTCCTTCTTTTTTGGACAATTCCGCCAAAATCTCTTCTGGTGCTTTACCCGATGTGATGACATATTTCATACCATCGAAAGCAGACAAGTAGATCAATGCCAATGCTGTGTATGTATTTGTATATGGGTTTGGAGAACGCAATTCAAAACGAGTTGCCATTGGTGTATCCACATCGCGAATCAAGCCACAAAGAATAGTACGGTTACGGCTCGGTAACGCAGGATCTGTACCCAAGGATGTAACGATACATACAGGTGCTTCAAAACCTGGTTTTAAGCGGTTTAAGGAGTCTGTTGTGGAGGAAATAAATGGGTTGATGGCTTCGTAGTGTTTTAATAACCCCATGATAGCACCATATGCTAATGGGCTAGCATGTTCTTTGCGCAAATCCGCTGGGGAGAACAAGTTGTACACTTTGCCATTTTTCATTTTCACCATCACACCGAAATGTGTATGCTCTCCAGAACCTGCTACGCCGATGATTGGTTTCGCATTGAAAGTAACATCTAAGCCATTTTCACGGAATACTTCACGAACGATGATACGAGCTTGTAACTCATTGTCTGCAGTTTGCAATGGATTATTTGTGTATTTCCAGTCAATTTCTAATTGTTCTAATACCCAGTCTACATTACCCTCGTCATCTAGTTTCGCTTTTACACCGCCAACTTCTTTATGGCCCATTTCTGCATGTAAACCATATTTATCTAGCAAGGATACTGCTTTTTCTAATGCTGTACGAACGGAACCATGTGTACGTTGCCAGTATTGCTCTTGTAATTTTTGAGATACGGATAAGGCTTTTGCATCTACATTTCTGGACGGTGTTTTCACCCAAAATTCTAATTCTGTAGCAGAAGTAAAGATAACATCAGCGATTTCATTAGCATCGATAAATTCCATGCCTTTCACTTGGTTCGCTTGTAATAATTTCATCAATTCTTCTTTTACATATTCACAGCTACGTTTTAAGATAGAACGAGAGTCTACATAACGATCGCAATGTTTCAAGAATGCTGGAATACGAAGTGTGCCAGTTGGTTTGCCTGTAGCTTCATCAATATGTTCATAGTTGTAGTCCACAAACCAATTTACACTTGGGTCGCCCCACATATCTACACGAGCATTGTTCAACGTAGCAATATTTGTCAGTACAACAGAAGATCCGTCTGTTTGTACTGCGCGACCTTCAAAGAAAGATTCATAATCATCAAAGAATTGCTCCATTGGAATTTTTTCATCGGTATCATTACCGGCAAGGTCAACCCCTACTAAAGATACAAAACGAATTTCTGGATGTTGTTCTAATAAGGCAAGAACCCCTTCTTTACCATATTGTCCTGCTGGAATGTAATATAATAATTCTTTGCTCATGATAAACCTCCTCATAATAAACAAAAAGACTCCAAGAAACTAGGTTTCTTAGAGTCCTCATTGACTTAGTATTATATTATGCGATTATAGTAACATAATCAATTAAGCCTGTCAACTCATTAGTTGACTTTTGCAAGTTCTTCTTTGACAATGGCATTGACTAACTTGCCATCTGCACAACCCTTAGTCTTTGGCATTACCAATGGCATAAGGTCACCCATCTTAATTGGTGCAGTTAGGGTGGAAATCGCTTCTACCACAATGTGACGAATTTCATCTTCACTTAATTGGGCAGGCAAATATTTTGCTAATACTTCCATCTCAGCTTTTACTTGAGCAATTAAGTCATCACGATGACCCTTTTCAAATTCAGCTAAAGAATCTTGACGAATTTTCATCTCTTTCGCTAAAATAGCGATAATATCTGAATCTTCTAATTCAATTTTCTTATCGATTTCTGTATTTTTTATGGCGCTATTTACCATGCGAATGACTGAAAGAGCAACTTTACCCGCTTCGCGAGCTTTCATAGCTTCTTTCATATCTGCTTTAAGCTGATCTTTTAAGGACATGTTGTACCTCCAAGATTGACTTACGCTTTGAATTTGCGTTTTCTTGCTGCTTCAGATTTTTTCTTTCTTTTTACGCTTGGTTTTTCGTAATGTTCGCGTTTGCGTACTTCAGATAAAACACCTGCTTTTTGGCAGGAGCGTTTAAAACGACGAAGTGCACTTTCAAGCGATTCATTTTTACCGACTTTAATTTCTGACATCTATATCCCCCCCTCCAAAACGTATAATGGAAGTGCAGGTAATTTATATACGCACATACAGATATTATAAGCAGTTGACATATATTTGTCAAGTCTAGTCCCCTATAGTTTCTAGGATTTCATCTTACAATTTCATTTCCATGCCAACACGGAACATGCGACCATCAATATATAAATCATGTACTTCGCGGTTTAATAAGTTATCAATTCCTACATAGGCAGATAATCCATTATTCCATTTTTTATTGACACTAAAGTTGAACGTATTAAAAGAATATTCATTATAGCTACTAGTACCGCGATTTCGCGCTTCTTCAAAACCATATTTATGTGTAAAGCTATTCCACAACACAGCACTATAGCCATTGGACTTATGGTCATCATAGATCAACTGTAAAGTGCTCACAGACCGTGGACGATTGCTTAAACGTTCATTGGTACTCATATCCTTAGCATCCACTAAATTATAAGTACCTTTTACCATGAATCGATCTGTTAATTTATGACCTAAGCTAAGTTCTATACCTTGAATTTTTGCTTTGCCTACATTGTAGTATTGGTGGCGTTGCGATACTCCTACCACATCTGATTGAATCCGATGACTATCAATTAGATTACTTACTCTTGTATGATAATAGGAGGCTTTACCAAATGTTTTACCACGTTCAGCTTCTAAGGCAATATCAAAAGATGTAGAAGTTTCTGGTTTTAAGTTTGGATTTCCTATAATATTCAACACTCCCATTGGTGTTGTATGGAACATATTTAAGTATAATTCAGAAATACTAGGAGCTTTGTATCCTTTACCAAAGTTAAATTTCATTCGTGTATGTGTATCGATTCCATAGACAACACCCACTTTTGGCGTTATATTATGACCAAATTGACTATTATGTTCATAGCGAATGGCTGGTGTTAAGGAAAGTTTTTTATTTACTTCCCATAAATCTTCACCATAGGCAGCCCAAGAATCATAGTGGAATCCTTTGACTTGTTTTGCACCATGTCCATCCAATCCGCCTAGACGAGTGCCTTCATATAATACATAACGATATTCACCACCAAATGTCACATTGTGGTGGTCTCCTACATACATCGTATCTTTACCTTCTACCACATAGGTTTTATATTTTGATGCATCATAATCACTAGCTGGATATAAGGACTGATAATCAAATTTCAATGATGTTGGTGGTGTTGGTGGTTTACTTGGCATCATCACATTGATAATACCTTTAGGTAAAGTACGGTCATCTGTCATTAGATATTTTTTATCCAATTGTCTATAGTAGGTAGAAATTTCATAGGTATTTTTTGAGGTTTTCCCTGTATAGGTAATTCCAGTTTGAATACTTTTATTATCAAACTGTTCTTGCTTATTTAAATTCACAGGAACCATTTTGGCCCCTGCCATAAATACCATTCCACTTTTATGGAATACAGTAGCATATTTATCAGCATTATCAGTTTGTAGCTTTTCTTTGAAATAACTGAAATCTACTTTAATTGTATTTTGATTAGCATTTTTTAATTCATAAATAACACTACTATTATAGGATTGTTTATGACCATGCATGATACGACGATATCCTTCTGTATAGCCTGTTAATTGTTTTGTTTTCGCATTGAAAGTCTGTTCTGACATATGTCGATTAATAGGTCTTTCTTTCGTCACGTTTACGTTGAAACTTGCATTCCAACGACCTTGATTGCCACTATTAAATGTGTAATGTGCTTGCTCGTGTTTAGTGCCACTAGATACACCTAAAGATTGTGACATATGCGTAGGCTGTTTTGTAATAATATTAATGATCCCCCCCATAGCATCTGACCCATATAAAGCAGAAGATGATCCACGGACAATTTCGATACGATCCACTTGGTCTAAATTAATGCGACGTAAGGTGTACACATTCGTCGTATTGGATGCATCTTCACCGGCTAGGCGACGACCGTTTACGAGCACAAGGGAATGGCGTGATTCCATACCACGAATCATTACCTGATTACCAGTCATACCTGCTTCTGATAGATTAATATTATCGGCTAATTGTAAAGCACTTTCTACTGTATCTGCCCCTAATCGTTTCATATCTGATTGAGTAATAACTTGTACCGCAGCAGGACTATTTTTAATAGTTTCTTCTCGTTTTGATGCCGTAATAACTACTATATTATTATCACTTGTATCCATTGCATGTGTTACATATACAGGTGCTAATAAAGTACTGAAAATAGCTCCACATAAGGATGCTTTTAAAAGTTTATTCATGATAAAACCTCCTAATATATTTATTCATATAATGCTTTGTACATTAATTCCAGTGTTTGCGTAATCCGTGTGCCAGGATTTAAGGCGAATAAACCACCTGGAACATAGTGAATCTGAACATTTTCTACTGCTTGTACGTGTTGCCAAGCTGGATTTGATTGCATTTCTTTTATAAAAGACTCTTTAATCGAAGGATCAGGATACATAACTACAAAAATAATTCGCTCAGGATTTTGTTCCTGTATAAATTCTAAACTCAGTGGTACATAAGGCGCTTCGCTCTTCATATATTTACCAATGTTATCGGCACCTAATGTATCTAACAATTTACCGCTGAAAGAATGATCTGTGCTGACGTTTAGATTACCTGGTGTACCCAGTAACAACAATGTTTTAGGATGTGGCTTATCCTTTATTTTCCCTTGATAGTCTGAAAATACAGTATTAATTTTCTCTATTTGCACCTTGCTTATATCTGGATGGTTCGTTAGCTCGCCGAATAGTTGCAAGGACCGATTGACATCTTCAAAGGAATCTAAATCATTAATATACAAAGGAATGTTCGCCGATGTTAAAGCCTCCCGAAGTTTTATATGATTTGCTATATTCATACCAATCACCAAATCTGGATGTAGACTAATAATCTTTTCTACATCAGGATTGTATGTGTTCCCTACAGAGGGAATGTCTTTTACCTTTTCTTGTAACTCTCCTGTCAAAGAGGCAGCATCCATACGCCCCACAATAGTTCCTTCAACGGCCAAATACATATCAATATTGGCTGTATTTAAGATGACAACCCGTTTGGGATGACTTGGCATAGTCACAGAAGTTCCCGTCTTGTCAATTTCCGTTCTTGTTGATGTCTCTTGAGTCACTGCTGTTGGCGTATCAGCAGTCCAAGAGCACCCTGATAGCACCATCAAACCACATAGAACAGAGGCACAAGCTACTGCATTCCACAATCGCATTAGTTTCCTCCTAATAAAAAAATCCACTTTCCCTAAGGAAAATGGAACTTATCCGAATACTATATATTGAGCACTTGCTCACTTGTTACTTAAATTTACGAATTGTTAAATCAATTACTGTTATAATATAATAGTTGATATTTTTTGTCAATTAAAAGCGAGGTCATAAAGACCTCGCTTATATAGGTTATACCTATTAAACTTTCATAATGTTAGTACGCTACTATGACCCATGATCACAGCATAGGAATTATATATAACTACTATGTCGGAATACACTGATGGGTAGCATTACCCTTGAAAGATCGCCTGCGCTTGTTGTATTTCATAACGCAACTTTTCTTCATCAATAGTCAATAATTCTTTATCTTTCATCACTACTTTACCACCCACAAGAACGGTAGTAGCATCTGATGAATTGGCCGCATACACTAAGGATGCTACATCATTATACCGTGGTTGCCAATGCAATCCTGACGTATCATACAATACAATATCTGCCCGATATCCTACATCTAATATGCCCAAATCATTATAATCTAATGCTTTAGCTCCCATGACTGTACCAAGCTCCCAAGCCGTTTGAGCAGGTATTGCCAATGGATCGTATAAACGAGCTTTATGTAGCATAGCTGCTAAACGCACTTCTTCTAGCATATCTGCATTATTGTTACTAGCAGAACCATCTGTACCTAAGCCTACCACAATTCCTTTAGCAAGCATTTCTGGCACTGGTGCAATACCACTGGCTAATTTTAAATTCGATTGTGGATTATGAGCTACACGAACAGATTTTTCTTTCATAATATCCATATCTTCATCTGTTACATGCACACAATGGGCTGCTAAACAACCTAAATCAAACAAGCCTAAGTCATTCATATGTGCAATAGGAGTTTTACCAGTAGCTTTTATAACATTTTCCACTTCTCCTTTTGTTTCACTTAAATGCATATGAACTTGTGCCCCTAAATCATGACCTAATTGAACCACTCGTTCTAAATAAGTATCGGGACAAGTGTATGGTGCATGAGGTCCCAACATCACTTTAATTTGCTGCTGATTATATCCATGATAGTTAAGGAATAATTCTCTACTTTCTACTAAAGCTTGTTCTGCCGTAGGTGCCACACCAGCCATACCACGAGATAAAACGGCACGAATACCTGTTTCTTTCACAGCCTCAGCCGTCTGATCCATAAAGAAATACATATCACTAAAACAAGTAGTACCAGAACGGAACATTTCTGCAATACCTAATTGAGTACCCCAATAGACTAAGTGATTATTCAATTTAGCTTCTGCTGGCCAGATCGCAGTTTGCAACCAATCCATTAACTCTAAATCATCTGCGTAGTTACGCAATAAGCCCATAGCAATATGAGTATGCGTGTTTACCATTCCTGGGGCTGCTAGCATACCTTTACCATCAATCACTTCTTTAGCTTGAGGTGCAGCATCATTAGAAACAAATTCTTTAATGTATCCATTTTCAATGACAATAGCAATATCTCTTGCAATTGAATTTTCTTGTAACACATCTACATGTGTGATAACAACGTCAACCATGTTCAACTCCTATTTCCTTTTCTTTTCTTGTAAATTGCGAATACTTTCGTTAAACGGAGGTCGTAACACACCTTCTTCTGTGATAATAGCGGTCACTAAATCATGAGGTGTTACATCAAAAGCCGGATTCAATACTTCAATGCCTTGCGGTGCCGAAGGAACGCCTTGAAATTGCAGTATCTCTTGAGGATTACGCATTTCAATAGGAATATCCTTACCACTTGCCATAGAGAAATCGAATGTACTATACGGAGCGGCTACATAAAATGGAATATTATGATGTTTGGCTAATACGGCAACACTATATGTGCCAATCTTATTGGCCACATCACCTTCTAAAGTAATACGGTCAGCCCCCACAATCACTGCATCAATAAGACCTTGTTGCATAGCATAACCAGCCATATTATCTGTTTGTAATGTCACAGGAATACCATCTTCATGAAGTTCAAAAGCAGTTAGTCGAGATCCCTGCAATAACGGTCTTGTTTCATCTGCATACACACGATCCAATTTACCTTGTGCATGGACTTCTCGAATCACTCCTAATGCGGTGCCTATCCCTGCTGTAGCCAAAGCTCCTGCATTACAATGTGTCAAAATACGATATGTTTCTTTATCTTGGAATAATGTAGCTCCATGTTTTGCCATGCTTTCATTTAAGGCAACATCTTCAGTATCAATAGCGATAGCTTCTTTTACAAGAACCGCATCTAACTCGCCAATATCGCCTGTGAAAGTATCTACAATACGCAATACTCGATCAATAGCCCACATTAAATTAACAGCTGTCGGTCTAGTTTGGCGTAAGGTTTCCGCAAAAGCTCTAAATTCAGACAAAATCTCTGCACTAGCCCCACCACGATGATAGCTCTCACGGAAGGCAAGAATTAATCCATAGGCGGCTGATACACCAATAGCAGGGGCCCCGCGCACACGAAGCATTTTAATGGCTTCAGCCACTTGACGCCAGTCAGTACAACGTACATATTCCACAGATGCAGGTAATTTCGTTTGATCTAAGATAATAACTTCTGATCCATTCCATTCAATACTTTTCATACTGGTCCCTCCATAGAAACAAGTAGCATTAATGTGTTTCTTCGATTAATAAGGTTTGCATGTCTTCCTTAGAAAAGCGATATTTTTCATTACAGTAGTGACAAGTTAATTCTGTCACTTCATCTTGGGCTAATTCTTGTTTATCATGCATTGGCAAACTTGCTAATCGATCAAAAAATCGTTCTCGACTACAAGGACATGCAAAATGAATACGCTCACTATAGACTTCTTGGACAGTAAATCCATCCAAAATGCGTTCCATCAAGTGTTCCGCATTAGGATTTGCTTTCAAATAATTAGTCACAGGTCCAATGGTTTTCAAATTTGCTTCAATTTTATCAAATGCATCATTTGTTACATCCGGTAAAGCTTGTACTAAAAAACCACCTGCTACAATCGTATGGTAATCTGGATCCACTAGTACACCTAGGCTAAGAACAGAACCTACTTGCTCAGACATAGCTAGATAATAGGCTAAATCTTCCGCCACTTCACCTGTTTGAATCGGACTTTGGGAAGTATAGTTTTGACGAAGTTTAGTAAAGCGAGTCACTTGAACCTCTCCATTACGCCCTACAGCAGCCCCTACATCAAGCTTTCCTTCTCGCAATAGTGGTACATCTACATGCGGATGGTCCACATATCCTCGTACAGTGTTATTACTGAATGCATCCACATGAACAATGCCCAAAGGTCCATCACCACGCAATCGGATACTTACATTTTCATCATTTTTAAAATCACTAGCCATTAGCATAGCTCCAGTCATAGTACGACCTAATGCAGCTGTTGCTACGGGCCACAAATCATGGCGAACTCTCGCCTCTTCTACGGTATCAGTAGTGAGAGCTATGGATAGCCGCAACCCTTCTGCTGTTGTATAACGTTTAATAAAATCCACGGATATCCTTCTTTCTACATAGATTCCAATAGATTGATCATTTCGATAGCACCCATAGCGCAATCAAATCCTTTATTACCGGCTTTTGTACCAGCACGTTCGATAGCTTGTTCAATGTTTTCCGTTGTGACTACACCAAACATAACAGGTACGCCAGAGTCTAAAGACACATGGGCAATACCTTTTGCTACTTCATTACAAACATAATCATAATGAGTAGTCGCACCACGGATAACAGCACCTAAACAAATGACAGCATCATATTTGCCACTTTTTGCCGCCTTTTGAGCGATTAAAGGAATTTCAAAAGCACCTGGTACCCAAATAGTAGTAATGTCACTATCTTGCACGTCATGACGCAATAATGCATCTTTAGCACCACTGATTAATTTAGATGTGATGAACTCATTAAAACGGGAACCGATAATAGCAAATTTCTTACCTGTACCTATTAATTTACCTTCTTGAATCATTGTCATTCTCCTTTATTCATATAAGACATATATGGACCTAAGCACGCTGTATACTAGGTGTTATTTTCATATTATTACAGCATATGACGCATTTTTTCTTTTTTTGTATTTAAATATTTTGCATTAATACTATTTGCTTTAATCACAATAGGAACTCGCTTAGATACGGTGATCCCCCAACGTTCTAAATCCTCTTTCTTTTCAGGATTGTTCGTTAATAGCTTAACACTTTTTACATCTAATTCTCGTAACATTTGTGCCGCTAAAGAGTATTCACGCATGTCTGGAGGGAACCCTAATTTTACATTCGCTTCCACTGTATCATAGCCTTGGTCTTGTAATGTATAGGCTTTGATTTTATTTGTTAAGCCAATGCCACGACCTTCTTGGCGCATGTAGATAACGATACCTTCTCCTTGCTCTTCAATAGAACGCAATGCATTTTCCAATTGTTCCCCACAATCGCAGCGATGAGAACCAAATACATCACCTGTTAAGCACTCAGAATGAATACGCATCAATACATCAGATTTACCACGCACATCACCTTTTACAATCATTAAATGTTCTTTATGGTCCACTTCATTTTTAAAAATAATGATGCGGAAGTCGCCGTATTTCGTTGGTAACTTAGTTTCAGCGGCGATGCTCACCAATTTATCATGACGCTTTCTATATTCCACTAAAGCTTCTACAGAAGCAATCTTTAAGTTATGTTTTTTACTGAAAGCCAATAAATCATCCATGCGGGACATATACCCTTCATCATTAGTGATTTCACAAATCGCCGCTGCTGGGTATAAACCTGCTAGTTTGCAAAGGTCAATAGACGCTTCCGTATGTCCTTGACGCACTAACACGCCACCTTCCTTATAACGCAATGGAAATACGTGTCCAGGACGTCTAAAATCTTCTGGTTTTGTATTTGAATCAATGAGTTTTTGCATCGTTACAGCGCGTTCTTCTGGAGAAATACCTGTGGTAGTATCCACATGGTCTACTGATACAGTGAACGCTGTTTCATGATTATCCGTATTCTTTTCTACCATTTGAGGAATACCAAGGCGGAGTAAATCACGCTCCAACATAGGTGTGCACAATAAACCTCGAGCCTCTTTGATGATAAAATTAATGCTTTCACGAGTAGCAAATTCAGCTGCAAGAACTAAGTCTCCTTCGTTTTCACGACTTTCATCATCTACAATAATCACAGGTTTACCTGCTTTTAAATCTTCAATTACTTCTTCAATAGAGTTTAATGTATAGGACATTCGTATCATCCTTTCTATAAAAAGCCGTTACTTAACAATGTATCCATCGTTACTTTACCAGTTGTATCAGATTCCTTAGTCGAACCTTTCATAAAATGCTCAATATAACGACCGAAAATATCTGTTTCTAAATTAACTGTTGTCCCTATAGAGGCATATTGCAAGATAGTATTGCCAATGGTATGAGGAATAATGGAAATTTCGAACCAACTTGTCCCCACCTTAGACACTGTCAAACTGGCACCATCTACAGTGATAGATCCTTTGTAAATGACATACTGTAAAATATCAGAATCAGTAGTAATGCGAAACACAATGGAATTACCCACATGGTCTTTACCGATAATCTTACCTTGACCATCCACATGACCTGCCACTACATGTCCACCAAAACGACCATTCGCCGCCATAGCTCGTTCTAAATTGACTTTGCTACCGGTGGAAAGGTTCAATAATGTGGTCATCTTCACAGATTCCGGCATGACATCCGCTGTAAATCGCTGCAACCCCACAGTTGTCGCTGTTAAACACACTCCATTAACCGCTACGGAATCTCCAATCTTTAAATCATCAAAAATAACAGAACCAGCAATCTCAAGGGTTAATGAACTTTGGGACCGCTTGACGCTTTGTATGGTACCTATTTCTTCAATAATCCCCGTAAACATAAACGCCTTCCCTTTCTTTTCGATAACTAATAATCTTCATATTGTCACCTACAGGCATGACTTCATGAATATCTAGCTGAACGGACTCTGCTAAACTAGAGAACCCTAATCCACCTACCGCAGGGGTAGCTCCTATACCGCCGATGATTCGGTTTCCAAGATAGGTAACTAATTTATCAAAGGATTTTGTTTCTACAAAACTAGCTACTACTTGGCTACCACCTTCAATGAGCAAGCTCATACACTGGCGAGCCCCTAATTCTTCTAGAATAAACGAGATATCTAAACCTCTTTCATTGGATGGCGTCACGATAACTTCCGCACCTTTATCACTGAAAGCTCCCATTTGCTCTAATCCACACTCTTCACCAACAAATATTGTAATGGTACGATTTGGCACTGTCCAAATACTTGCATCTAGTGGAGTTCTACCTTGGGAATCTAGAATATATAAATGCGGTTGATTTTCTATTGTTTCTTGTGGTAATCGACAGCTCAACAATGGATCATCGGCAATAATGGTACCTACACCTACTAGCATGCCATCTACCTCTTTACGGATGCGATGTCCATCGAGTCTCGCTTCTTCGTTGGTAATCCATTTTGATTCGCCACTAGCAGTAGCAATCTTTCCATCCATAGACATGGCAGATTTTAAAATCACAAAAGGTTTACCTGTTTTAATATAGGTAATGAAAGCTTCGTTCATTTCTACACATTGTCGTTCTAAGACGCCAATCTCTACTTCTATACCTGCGTCTCGTAGCATCTCTAATCCTTTACCTGCTACTAATGGATTAGGATCAATCATACCGATAACAACCCGTGAGATACCAGCTGCTATCACACGTTTAGCACACGGTGGCGTTTTTCCATAATGTGAACACGGTTCTAGCGTCACATATAAGGTAGCTCCTTTAGCATCCATACCTGCTTGATGTAATGCATAGACCTCTGCATGAGGCTCACCGGCTTTTTGATGATACCCTTCACCAATAATACGACCATCTTTTACAATGATAGCCCCTACCATTGGATTCGGAGATGTACATCCTCTCGCTTTTTCCGCTAACTCAATCGCTTTTGCCATATATTTTTCATCTGTTGTCATATGTGTCATGGCTCACCTCAACTCAAAAAAAGGGACTACATACATAGTCCCTTTAGCATTCCAATTATTGATAGCCTATACGATAGCTAACAATATACTGTCTTTTCCCATCCAGACTTTACTGTCGGTTCCGGAATACTACCGGATCTGCTCCTAAGAGCTTGCGGACTACTATACCGCCGGTCAGGAATTGAGGTTTCCCTCGCACCTTGCCTCAAAGACTCCATTATTTGATGTTTATTCTTATTTCTTAAGATGAGTTTATTGTATCATAGATTTCTTGATATAGCAATGAAAGTTGCCATTCACCCTAACTATATCACAGACTTCCTAGTATAACTCGTCACATCAGTGCCAAGTTTTTCGTACAACTCTTTTTCAGTGATTTTTCTATTCCTAAGCGCTTGTAACTCTTTTTTTGTAATACCAATCAGTGTAATAAAGTCAACTCGACCATATGGTGTGTCAAGAGATTGTAAGTCCTTATCAGGCACTGTAATAAATGCAACAATGTTAGATGTACCTGCAATATCTATACCGATATTTTTCTTTGAAGAACTACCTTTCACTAAATAAGTATCTTCACAAGGCTTTACTATACTACTTTCTTGTATAATATATTTTGCAAAATTCTGTAAAAGTAAAGCTATATTAAGCAGTTCTTTTCGTTCCTCAGATTGATCTTTATACTCACCAGTTTTTAATTTTAAGGTTAATTCCACACCAAATCCACTTTTGGTTTGGTCTTTACTCTCTTTATCATGCAATTCTGTTAATCCATATGTAATGAAGTGAAAATAATCTTTTTCTTTATGTATACTAATTTGCTCTAAAGGTTCTGTTCCGCCTGCTTCCCACTGTATTTCCGGTCTGTAATATCTTACACTCCACACAGAGGGGTGTATACGTTTCACTTCATTTTCTATAGCATCTATCCCATAGCGGTGCGTTTCTATAGCAGGAGAAGACTCATTGGACTCACTGACTTTCTTAGGTGCAATCTTAGTAAATTTACTGTTTGGTTTATCCAAATTAAAATCGTACCAAGGGTACCTTATATCAAAAGGAATTATAGAACCAGCATAGTCACTTGTTTTTTCCTCCATATTACTACTTCTAGTGATACCGCTCACCTCATTATCTGCTACACCATCTATAGCAAATGCCCCAAAGTGGATTTGCCCCATCACAGCTGTTAATAATAATATTTTTTTACGTACTTTCATTGTATCTCCTTTTTCTATGCTGACAAAATAGTCGATAAATCTATTATGCCAAACCAATGCGTATCATCCCAGGATATCTTTTAATCCTGCTATTCGTCGTAATAATAGCTCTTCCATGGTTTTTATCCGTTTTGGTGTAACCAGCTCATGCTCTGAATATACTTGTCGTAATAATACTGGTGCAACCTCTATCAATTTATCTATACTTAGGCATTCAATAGGATGTTCGATATATTTAATCTGTTTATCATGAGTGGTAGTAAAGGGTTGCGAACGGTAAGTATAAAAGGGCTTGTCCACTGGTATCTTATATTGGTCATACCAAAGGGAATTACCATTATCAAAAATCGGTGCTACACCTAGATACTTTAATGTACTAGAATCTCTTAAAAATCCGAAATTCCCCCAATGCCTATCATCATTGAGAGTCATATAATCCACTAAAATCATGGCATCTATATCTCGGCGATAATTAGGAATCCGTAACTCTTCACATTGTGCCAATAACGCTTCGTATTTATTGGCTTTTTTATGCAATCGTCCAACCACTGACCAGGCAGGAATAAACTCTATACTTTCACTGGTGAAAATAGGACATACACAAACGTATTCACCATTAAAAATTTGTCGCAATTCATACTGTACATGACATATGTTGGTAGTATCTAGCAACTTTGAGACAAACACTTCATTAAATGGTTCAAGTTGCAAAATATTGCCTGCTTTCATCAATAGCAATTGATTATTTTCGCGTATCCACATTTGACGCAGTGAACCATTGACAGATGTATTAGGTGTGACATCGTTAAAATTGACATGTTCCTGTTCTCGAATGAAGATTGAACTTTCCTTAAAAGAATTAGCAAAAAAATTCACATCATTCCAAGATAGATTCTGTTTTATCGGCTTTATCCAATAATGGTCCGATACACTTAACTGATACGATTTAATAGACAATTCTAAAGAATCTTCGGCTTCATAGGCCGATAGTAATTGTGATAAGTTTTTCCGACTATAGGGGATAGACCGATGGGTCATAAATTCATATAATGCCGATTCTTGATTTTGATCAGTATGCATATTTAGCGGCTTATGATCTTCATGAATTATACTAGTTATCTCTTTAATTTTATGATTCTCTGTCAAAGTCATCGTTAATACAGGCACATCTTTGTGCATTAATACATATTCTTTACCCATCATAGTCCTCCTCTCTATCGTACATAAATGATACCTTAAGTATACGTTGTTTACTAGAAAAAATCTATCTATTTCATATGTATCGATATCTAGAAATGACTTTTATCATATTTTTAGATTCTATGTATTACAATTTAGCATAACTATTATTTGTATATTTATGTTTTTTATCAATATCATTCTGCACGTCGTTATCATTATATTAATCTTAATTGATAAAAAGTTTATATTTTAGGTATACTTTAACTATTTCGTATATTTCAAGCTGTTTATCGAATATAAATTTAATGAAACTTAATTAAGTATCTTACAAAAACCAATGAAATGATTAATTGATATGCGTAATACTTGAAAATATATGCTATGATGAAACTATAGTAAAGGTCTACTATCAAAATCATTGTGAAAGGAGTGTATTTTTATGAATACCAGTCCAACTATTGGTAGTAACAACAGTTTTTGGGATCGTAAATTTAATGTAACGGATCGCGGTTCCACCATTAAACGAGAAATCTTTGCAGGTATTACAAGTTTTCTCTGTGTCTCTTATGTATTAGCAGTGAATCCTATTATTTTAGGAGCTAGCGGTATGAATGAGGGAGCTGTATTCACCGCTACTGCTATCTGTGGTATTATCATTACTTTATTACTCGGTCTGTATACAAATATGCCATATATTGGCATCTCTGGTATGGGTATTAATGCTTACTTCGCCTATACAGTAGTCATCCAAATGCATCACAGTTTTATGTTCGCATTAACAGCAGAACTCATTGCAGGGCTACTGATTTTACTCATTGCCCTCACACCTATTAAAGATTATATCTTTGAAGCCATTCCACATAATTTAAAATTAGCTGTCACAGCTGGTATTGGTTTATTCATCGCCTTAATCGGCCTTAGTAGTGTAGGTATCGTAGTATCTAACCAAGGTACAATTGTCGGATTCGGTAGTTTTACAGATCCAAATGTAATCATTGCCATTATTGGTGTTATCCTAATTACTGCTATGACGGCGCGTGGTATAAAAGGCACAATGTTTATCGCTATCGTCGCTTGTGCTATTCTAGGTGTTTTCCTGGGTATAACAAAACTTCCAAGTAGTATTTTATCTTTACCACCTAGCATGGCTCCTGCATTCATGAAATTAGATTTTTCTGAACTATTAACAGCCGATATGTTCTTTGTTGTGTTTACATTCTTATTTGTTAACTTATTCAACATCGTCGGTGTATTGATTGGTCTCAGTGAACAAGCTGAAGTACCAGAAGCGGAGCGCCAATGCGTGAATGGTAATTGCATGAAAGTGGCTGCTCTAGGCACTACTATCGCAGGTTTATTTGGTGCTTCCCCTCATATTGTAGCTGTAGAATCTGCTGCTGGCATTGCTGAAGGTGGCCGTACCGGTATTGCTGCTATTACATCCGCTATCTTATTTGTAGTTGCTCTATTTTTTGCTCCATTACTAATGGTAATTCCAGCAGCAGCTACTGCACCAGTATTAATTGTTGTGGGCTTGTTCATGCTTATGTGTATTAAAGCAATCAATTTTGAAGATATAACTGAAGGAATCCCTGCTTTTTTAACTATCATTATGATGCCTTTTACCTACTCTATCGGTGTTGGTATTGAATGGGGCCTGGTAAGCTATGTGGTTGTTAAATTATTAGCAGGTCGACAAAAAGATATTTCCGCTATTATGTATGTTCTAGCTTTAATATTTATTTTAAAAGAAGTTATGCCTTTTATTATTTAATTAGAAAAGGAGTCTTTTCATGATTAACTATAATTCCTATGCTCAAATGTCCAATGTTGCATTGGGCAAAGAAAAAGCAAGTTTAGTCTTAAAACACGCTACTATTTTAGATGTTTTTAGCGAAAAATGGGTACAAACAGATGTAGCTATAGAAAATGGTGTCATTGTTGGTCTTGGATCCTATGAAGGTAAAGAAGAATTAGACTTACATGGTAAATATATTGTTCCTGGTTTTGTAGACAGTCACCTCCATTTGGAATCTACCCTAGTTAACCCTTCTGAGTTAATTCATCAAGCTGTACAATTTGGCACCACTACTTTCATCGTTGACCCTCACGAAGCTGGTAATGTGGCGGGTCTTGAAGGGATTCAATTTATCATCGATGAAACTAGTCATGTAGAAGGTCATGTGTATGTAATGGCACCATCTTGCGTACCTGCCATTGCTGGTGAAGAAACTGGTTGTATCTTAGAAGCACCTAAACTTAGTGAACTAAAAGAAAACCCACGTATCTTAGGTTTAGGGGAAGTGATGGATATTCCTCGTGTCATCAACGGAAATATTCCTATGCTGAAAAAGTTAGAAGTCTATGAGGATCGTGTTATCGATGGTCATATCATTGGTGTAAATGACAAGGAACTGCAAGCCTTCGTATTAGCAGGGGTACGTACGAATCATGAAGCAGGCTCTTATGAAGAGGCCAAAGCACAAGTCATGGCTGGCGTACAAGTTTTAATTCGTGAAGGTAGCGCAGCTCATAATCTAGAAGCCATTGTAAAAGGTATTATTGAAGATGGTGTTTGTTGCGATAAATACTCTTTCTGTACTGATGATAAACATATTGAGGATATCATTGCTAAAGGACATATCAGTTATAACATTAAACGATCTATCGAACTTGGTTTAGATCCAATCCAAACCTATAAAATGGCATCTTACAACTCTTGTGTAGCCTATCACCTTCGTGATCAAGGTGCCATTGCTCCTGGTTATAAAGCTGACCTTATTATTCTAGATGACCATAAGGATGTATTAATTCATGATGTATTAGTAGGTGGCAAAAAAATCTCTCGTACCTATACACATGAGAAGAAAACACCTACTCACCTATTACATACTGTCAACATTGGGAAATTTAAACCATCTCAACTAGATTTACCTGTCACTGGTCCAATGCCAATCATCAATTTAATTCCTGGTACTTTATTAACGAAGATGACACACGAAGAAGTTCCTGCATCCAATGGACTTTTCATAGAAAATGGCACGTTTAATAAAATTACATGTATTGAACGTCATCATGCAACAGGACACAATGGTGTTGGTATTATCAAAGGCTATGATATTAAAAATGGTGCTATCGGTACCTCTGTAGCGCACGATGCACACAATGTAATCGTAGTTGGAGACAATGACCGCGATATGTTAGTTGTTATCGAGCGTCTGAAAGAAATCGGTGGTGGCTATGTGATTGCTAGTGAAGGAAAAGTGGTAGCAGAACTTCCACTTGAAATCATGGGGCTGATTACGAATGAAAGCCACGAAGTTGTGGATGCAAAAGTTGCAGAAATGAAAGAAATTGCCTATTCTATGGGGGTAAACCGTGGATTAGATCCTTTCATTAATTTAAGCTTCTTATGCTTAACAGTCATCCCAGAGATTAAAATCACTACAAAAGGAATTGCCATTTTTGGTGAATAATAGAATATATCATTAGCAGAAAGGCAGTCCCAAAGGGACTGCCTTTCATGAATGTGTATTCAATTATATCGTATCTATTATTTAGAACATGCATCTAATAGGTAGGCAATGCCAATGAATGGAATGCCTGCACGTTCGCCTAAACCAATTTCACAAGTAGAGCTAGAGCTTACGCCTAGTGTTGCACCATACTCTTTCACTTCATCTCCTAAATCGCGTGTAGCAGAATGGTTCAATTCTGGTGTGAAGAAACCCTTTTGTCCTGCGAAACCACAGCATGCAAAGGATTTAATATTGAATACTTCATCAGTACATGCACGTGCAAGCAATTCAATGTATTTTTCTTTGCCCGCTTTTTTAATTTTACATTGTTTGTGAACAATAACACGCTCTTTACACTTCACAATATCTAATTTAGGAACAATATGTGTGTATAAGAACTCAGATACATCAAGGATTATTACAGATTTAATATGTTTGAAAGCATGGGAGAAACATGCAGAATGGTCAATCACAACTGGATATACACCACCACAGCTTGCCTCTAATAAAGCGTTTTCTAAATCGCGCAATGCACGTTTATCAATATCTTCGTAGTTTTCAAAGCTTAAACCACAGCATAAATTTTCAATGTGGCGAGGATAAATTACATTATAGCCAGCTTTTTTACATAAGTTTTCCATCACTTGTTGCAAGCTACGTGTATCTTTTTGACCTTGATTTGGTTTAAAAGCACGATTTGCACAAGTACTGAAATACACAACATTATCATTACCTACTGTATTACGTTGACTTTTCAAGGTATGACGGTTAGCTTTTGGCAATGTAGTTGGAGCATATGGTGTCACACCGGTTAATTCATGAGCACCTTTTGTGATTTTAGAGATTAACTTATTAGTAATTACTTTACCTGCTGCACCACCTAAGGTAACTCCCATGCGAGCTGCGGACAAGGTAGCTGGAAAATTGTCATAAATCGCTTCTGCAATGCCATGACCTTTTGCTGTCACTTTACGAACAGACAAAGCGATTTGTGCTGTATCAATGCCTAATGGACATAACATGGAACACATAGAACATGCCGCACATGTATCCACACCATAATATTGATACCCTTCAGCTAACGCATCTGCTTCCGCATGTTTACCTTCTTGACGAAGACGAGTCTCTTCACGTACTAAGGAAATACGTTGACGTGGTGTTAATGTTAAATTTTTAGATGGACAGTTCTTTTCACAGAAACCACATTCAATACACATATTGAACAATGGGTCAATCGCAGCCATCGCTTTCAAGTTCTTTTTATATACATCTGGATCATCTGTAATGATAACATCTGGATTGATTAAGTAATTAGGATCAAACAATTCTTTGATACGGCGGTTAACTTGATAAGCTTTCACACCCCACTCTAACTCAACGAATGGCGCTACCATACGGCCTGTACCATGCTCTGCTTTGATACTACCTTCCACAGCGGCAACTTGTTCTGCCATTTCTTTCACTAGTCCACTGAAATTATCACGTTCTCTTGGGTCGTTCAAATCTGGAGTAATAATAAAATGAACATTACCGCTTAAAGCATGACCAAAGATAATGCCATTATCCATGAAATCATATTTACGGAATAACTCTGTAATGATACCGATGCCTTTGACAAAGTCTTCAATTTTAAAACATACGTCTTCTGTGATAACTGTAGAGCCAGATTTGCGTTGTCCTGCTGCAATTGGCAACAACCCTTTACGGATATACCACCAAGAATTATATTCTTCTGGATCCGTAGAGTATAAGCTAGGGATGATCGTTGGAATATCTTTTAATTGTTCTTTAATATATTCCACTTGTTCCTCTAATTCTTGCTCATTATTACTTTCAGATTGGAATAGAATACAGCTAGTGCCTTCTGGTACTCCACGTACAAAGTCTGGTACCTGTTCTAACTTTTGTACACTCTTAAGACTGAGGTAGTCCATCATTTCCGCAGATACTACATATTGACGTCCCATATTCGCTAATGTTACAACGGCACGAGACGCATCAGATAGCTCTTTAAAGAACACAAGACCACAGGCTTTGAATTTTTTATCCTCTACTGTGTTGTAGACTACTTCGGATACAAATCCTAAGGTACCTTCAGAACCGATAAAGATATGATTTAAAATATCTACAATATCTTCAAAGTCAACTAAGGTATTAATGGAATAGCCTGTAGTGTTTTTAATTTTAAATTTACGTTGGATTAATTCTACTAATTCAGGATCATCAAAAATCCATTGACGAAGGTCTAATAAGCCTTTTACAAGGTCTGCACGAGAAGTTAAGAAAGCTTGTATACTGGAAGGATCACTAGTATCTAAAATAGTCCCATCCACTAACACCACACGAACAGATTTTACTGTTTGATAAGAGTTTTCTACTGTCCCACAGCAC
>CAUQUX010000004.1:0-24173 GCA_963521235.1 uncultured Veillonella sp.
TGTAAAGTAACCATAGTCAAATGTAGTTGCTGTTGTGCCTAACATTTCATTTTTTACGATAGTTACATTGTGTGCATGAGGAATCACTTTCAAGTCCATTGGATTGTAAGCTACGTCATAAGCTTCAAAGCTTTTTACCATGGATGGTTCGTATGCGTTATCTACAGGACCTTCACCTAATACTAATGTTGGTTGATCAATACGTTCTGCAAACCATACACCATGTGCAGAAGCGTTTGCGCCCACAGAAACTGCACCTACTAACGCTAATGCAAGAATTGCTAACTTACTTTTTTTCATTTGGATACCCTCCTATATGAAACATAATACTATAATACCTATATTCTACACGGTTTGAGATGTACTAGCAATCACTATTTTCAATTATGAATTATTGCTATAATGGGTCCTCCTCTAGAACTTTATATCATTATAGAGAATCATTCCCATTATAAGATAAGTCGAACGATACTTTCAAACACACCTAAGATGATGGCAAAGACAGGCCGTATGATAGCCCCTAAGAATCCAAATTGTCCTAATATGAGAATCCCGATAAAGAACCACATTTGTGCACCTAACAATCGTTGTTGCCACTCATAAGATAGATACTGTAGGATCACATAGAATCCGATAAACCCTGGTACCGGCAACATATTAAAAACACCAAAGCCGATGCATAGGGTCACGATATAGGACATGACCATCTGCAATCCTGTACTAATTGTTCCCATTTGCATAGCGACGGACATCCCCACATAGGCAAGAAATGCCACCAAAATATTGGCACCTAATCCGGCTAAGGCAATTTGCACCATCGCCGTCCGAGGCTGTTTAAAGTTGTATGGCGAAAATGGTATAGGCTTGCTCCAGCCCACGCTAGCAATGAGCATCACTAAAATACCGAGTAAATCCACATGCGCAAAAGGGTTAATCGTATCCCGTCCCCATTGTCTCGGTGTCGTATCTCCTAAGCGGATGGCCATCTTCGCTTGCGCATAGTTAAATATAGATATAGCGATGGCTATGGCTGGTAGCATCGCAATGTAATGAATCATATCTTTCATAGTTTCTCCTTATATCATCAATACTGTTTCTTTTATTATACACGATGTTCGCTCCCTTCCTCCATAGATACGAAAAAATTTCCTACCAGTCATACACCCTCCTACCAGTGAGTGGACAAATCCGCCTTTACTATGCATACTGAAAATAATCTATCATACACAAGGAGGTATACTATGAGCCAGCCGAAAAAGTTCATCATCCCCATTCCTTATGAATTACTGTACCAACTCTATGTGACAAAGCGAATGCCAACGCAATCCATTGCCAAACAATTACATTGTAGTCAAAGTACCATTTGTCAAAGGTTACGTGATTACCAGATTCCCTTTCACAATAGAACACCTCACATCCCGAAAGACGAACTCATTCATTTATACCAAAACGGTACGTCCATCCAATCTTTAGCCAAGCACTTTCATGTATCGACGCGCACCATCTATAGCCGGTTACACCAATGGCATTTGAAAGCACCACGCCCTTCCATTCCTAATAAGCACTTGTCCATTCCGTATATTGTAAAATCCTATGAAAGTGGATCCAGTGCCACTACGATTGGTCATGAACTGGGCATTGCCCCCTCTACGATCATTCATGTATTGCAAACTCATGGCATTCCACTGCGAAATAGTATCAAACGTATTGAGTTACCTATGGACGACATCTACCATCTCTATACACAACACAAGTTGTCTACCATTGACATTGCTACTTTATACGATGTGAAACCTTCTACAATTGCTTCTCGATTACGAGAACGAGGTATTATCTTACGTGGGAACAAAGAACAACTGCCAACCCATACCATTGTATCCGCCTATTTGCAAGGAGCCTCCTTGCAGACATTAGCTGATACGCATCATACTAGCTACCATACCATCCGCAATCTATTAATTCGTCATGGTGTGTATCAAAAAGCTCGTCGCATTCGCGATTGCGCCTACCACATTCATACCTTACACCACCGTGACTCTCTTTCTGTAGCAGAAATTGCCAGTCAATATGAATGCCATCCAGAAACAATCCGCCGTATCATCAAGGAGATGCCCCAAAAGAAAAAATCTATCCATTGATATCCTTGCTATGAGTTCCAAAGTAACGTATACTAAAAGTAAATATATCGTTTTTTAAAAAGGAGTTCATCATGGAGTATATCTTTGCCCTACTGCCTTATTTCACGATAGGTATCGTAGCCGCGTTTATTTCTCGATTTACGGGAATCGCCATTTCTTTTTTACTCGTACCTACCCTATTATACTGGGGTGCTACACCAGTGGAAGTGGTCTCATTTATGTTAACATTCACTTTATACAATACCTTCACCTTAGAAACACAGGATGTACGGTTAGACTTTAAAGACTTAACCTTCTTTCCAGGTTGGAAACTAGCTATCCCCCTAGTTATCTCTTTTGGATTAAGTCTTGTCTCTCCCCATCTATCCATCGGTTTATTTATTTTCTTCTTTATTTTGGAATTAGGTGCTGCTTTATACAAACGCATCCCGCAAGCAGAGCGACCTACACTGAAGCAAATTGGCATTTCCTCATTACTATCCGCCGTTTGGACTATCGTGGGTGTCTTGGCATACCATCATATTCCTGACACTTGGTATTTTCTATTCGTAGGTATCGCTATGTTAGGATTGACTTGGTTTGCTTACTATGCAGGAGCTAATCGCTATGCTATGCGCCAATCTTGGACTGCCATTTGGCCTGGTTTCTCCTTACTACTTGGCCTTTTTGGCTTGGATATATCGTCTTATATCCACGGAGTGAAACGCAATTTCTCCTCTCCATTTGATCGTATTGTTCCTATGGTGACAGTTATCGGCGCCTTTGCAGGTACTATGGTGCTCTTTGTACTAGAAAACCAATTCTCTTTAGCCTCTCTAATTGCTGCTGTTGGTTGTGCCTTCGGCATCCGCATGTTTGGTTATTATGGATTTAGTAAATCTGGTAAATTCTCGTGGTTAGTGATCGGCTTAACTATCCTTATCGTCCTTTGCCTATATTTAGTCAGTCCTGCTCCTGTTGGTATGGATACAGGCAATCAATTATTACAAGCCCCTATTGCAGAATAATTGCTAGCTAACTAAGAAAGCCTATAACAAACTAGTTTCTAATACAATAGAGACTGTAACAAAATAACCTGTAAATAAAATAGAGGAAAGTTGATTAAAAGTTATCAGCTTTCCTCTTTTTATATACTTTTAGCACTAAATCAGGAACACGCCTAATATCCATGCATTTGATTATACAAAATTAAAGTCTACCCTTGTGGAAATTCTCCTATATATTCCCAAACGCTCATATCTGGTAAATGATTTTTTACGTACATGGTTTGCAATGTCTCCATACACCATGGTATCCTCACATATTTCTTCACATACATATAGTTATACCCATCTTTATCTAAGGCAATTTCCAGATTCAATTGATCCGGGTGGTCTTCATCCATAATGGCTTGTACAAATGTACAATTTTCCTTAGGGCTATCCCAAAACAAGCTAACAAAGACACGTTCGTCTGCCACAATCTGATGTAACACCATTTCTACATCGGACCAAGTTCCCTCTTCGTAAGTTTCTTCATCCGTTACTAATCGAAACATTAGGCTTCTCCTTGTGCGATACGGATGACATCACCAATGCGGTTACATAATTCATCCAATTGCTCTTGGTCTGGACCTTCCGCCATAACGCGAATCAATGGCTCAGTACCAGATGGACGCACTAAAATACGGCCATTGCTACCCAGTTCTTCTTCTGCTTCACGGATAGCATCTTGGATATTTTTATTTGTTTCCCAACCGGCTTTCGTCAACACCCGTACATTCACCAACAATTGTGGGTATTTTGTCATCAACCCCGCTAGCTCAGATAGGGATTTCCCTTTTTCTTTCATAATGGACAAAGTTTGTACTGCTGTCAATAATCCATCTCCAGTACTGTTGTAATCCAAGAAAATGACATGTCCAGATTGTTCGCCTCCAATGGAATAGCCGTCAGCTAGCATTTTTTCTAATACATAACGGTCTCCTACGGCTGTGCTACAGGTTTGCATGCCCAATTCTTGAGCGGCCTTATGAAAGCCAATATTACTCATCACAGTACCAACAATCATATTGTCTTTCAATTTACCTTGTTCTTTCAAATGTAAACCGCAAAGCAACATAATTTGGTCACCGTCTAACACTTGGCCTTGTTCATCCACCATTAAACAACGGTCTGCATCGCCATCATTAGCAATCCCTACATGAGCACTTTCGCGAAGTACCGCCTCTTGTAGACCCTCTAGATGCGTAGATCCTGCATTGTCATTAATATTAGTTCCTGTAGGTTCTACGTTGATGGCAACTACCTCTGCACCTAATTGACGAAGAATCTTTGGTCCCACATAGGAGGCAGCCCCATGAGCGCCATCATAGACTACTTTCAAACCAGTTAGGGTATCACTAGTGGATGCTACAAAATTCACGTATTCTTCCACCCATTCTTGATGATAGAAAATTTGTCCAATATCCCCTTTTGTAGGTCGTAGCAAGCGATCATCCGCACTGGCTGTACAAAGTGTTTCAATCTCATCTTCTACGGCATCTGGCAATTTAAAACCGTTGCCATCAAAGAATTTAATACCATTATCTGGATATGGATTATGGGAGGCGGAAATTACTACCCCTGCCGTACATCCTTTTTGACGCACTAAGTACGCAATCGCTGGCGTAGGGGCTTCCCCTAAAATGATAACATCACCACCTACCGCACAAATCCCGGATGCTAAGGCATTTTCTAGCATACCTCCAGAAATTCGTGTATCACGTCCAATTAAAAATGTAGGACGATCCACGGATTGACCAAAATAGGATGCTGCCGCACGACCTAAATGATAGGCCAATTCTGGCGTTAAAAATTCGTTAACTAAACCTCGTACCCCATCTGTACCAAATAATCTACTCATGACTATCTCCTTTCAAAGGACCATATGTATTCATCATTAGTATGGCAGTTTCTGCCCCATCTAAGGCAGCACTCATAATGCCCCCTGCATACCCTGCACCTTCCCCGATTGGGTATAACCCCTTCGTGGACTGTGACAATCTATCTTCATCTCGCACGATGCGAAGTGGTGCTGATGTTCGTGTTTCCACCCCAGTCATACACACATGATCCGCATCAAATCCTTGTATTCGACGTCCAAAATATGGCAATGCATCTGCTAATGTATTCGTCACATACTCCGGCAAACAACAACGAATATCTGCTGGTGTCACGCCAGGTTCATAACTATATGCCTCCCGCTGTACATCATTTGTCTCTGTTCGTCCCAAGAAATGCCCCACCGTTTGGATCGGCGCATGATAATTGCGTCCGCCTACGATAAAAGCTTGTTCTTCCCATTTTCGTTGAAAGTCCATGCCAGCTAAGGGGTGGTCACCAAAATCTCGTGGACCTACGGTCACCACTAAAGCACTATTGGCAATCCCACTATCACGAGCGTATAAACTCATACCATTAGTGACGACACCACCTACTTCGGACGCACTGGCTACAACCTGTCCTCCTGGACACATGCAGAAACTATAACAAGAGCGATCTTGTTCTTTATCGTGATATACCAAAGAATATTCCGCAGCTCCAAGACCCACATCTGCAGGGTGCACCCCATATTGTGACGTATCGATCACATCTTGATCATGCTCGATACGAACACCAATGGCAAAGGATTTTCCTTCCAACTGAACACCTCTGTCATAGAGCATGCGGTACGTATCTCGTGCACTATGGCCCACACCTAACATCACAATATCCGCTGGAATATGCTCTGTTCCATTGACAACAACGCCTGTTACGACTTGATCTTGTACTTCAATATCTGTGACTTGTGCTCCAAAGCGAACTTCTCCGCCCCAAGCAATAATTTGCTGTCGCATAGCTTTTACCATGTGGCGCAAAATATCTGTTCCCACATGTGGTTTATGTTTATATAAAATTTCTTCCGGTGCTCCAAATTCTACAAAGTACGTAGCAATCTCATGAAGCCTTGGATGGGTCACACGAGTAGTGAGTTTACCGTCTGAAAAGGTGCCTGCGCCCCCTTCACCAAACTGCACATTCGATTCTGGTTTAAAAATACCTTCTTTCCAGAATTGTTCTACATCTAGTGTCCGTTGGTCTACATCTTGACCACGTTCTAATACAAGAGGGCAGTACCCTTCACGGGCTAGATAAAAGGCCGCTAGCATACCAGCAGGACCAAAGCCTACCACTACGGGACGATGCTGCATTGGTCGTGCGCCATGCACAATCGGTGCTGGCATTTCTGGTTCCATCACAGTAATATCCTTATAGCGACTTAACTTTTTCATCAACTGTTGCTCTTGCTCTACTTCTAAGAACAAAGTATACACAAAAGTAATATGTGGTTTTTTTCTTGCATCCACGGCCCGTCGTACCACGTGAATGGCCTTAATACGCCCCTGTAAAGGGCTGTATTTTTTAACGAGCAATGTTTCTAACCGGTCTGCCTCTTGCACGGGTATCCGAAAATTAATAATTCGTAACATACTTTTCTCCTACATATGTGGTTCTATTTCTACTTTCACCACAACTCGGTCTGTCGTTGTTGTCACACCTTCGGGCAATACTAAACTATAGCCGCCAGTAAAGCTACTAGTAGCTCCATGAACAGGAATATCAATCGTTTTCACGCCATCAATACCATTCAAAATTGATTCTTTTCCTACAATCGTCAACTCTTTTGGCTCTATCACAACACGTTTTATTCTATAGCCAATCGGTACATTACCTACCACATTGGCTTGAATAGGTACTTTTTTCTCCATTCGAATGCGTTCTAATTCATATTGAATTTGTGCGCCTCTCGGTGTGACTGTCACCCCTTCTACTACATTACCCGCCGTATCTACTGGTAAAATATCTCCTACTTCTGTGAAACTTTCACGGTGTTTATCTAAATTGATGCGTATCACTGCATAGGCAGCCGTTCTCACTAGCTGCGCTGGCCCTGCGATGGTCACCGTAGTCGGCATAATTTTTGATTCTTTGATCGCAATGTCATTAGGCACCGTCCCCAATGGCTGTGCCTGCACTTGCAATTCTTTCACCATATATTCATCCACTGTGACAGTGACATTCTCTGGGGTCATAGTCTCTATGAAAGTTCCTGTAGGTGCGGTGAAATTAATGGTCACATTCTCCTGACCTACCCGTGCATTTTTCATATTCACATAGGCTTTTAATACAGATGGATTAATGTCAAAGATAGCATTCCGTGGTCCTCGCAACTGAACACGAACTTCGCTCGGTACCCCTTCTACTAAATAATTTTGATCCAAATTTTGTACTTGCACGGGTACCGTATAGGTCATTTCAATGATTGGATTTTGATCCTTCATCACAAAGATCCACATACCAATGGCACAACATAGACAAAATAGTTTCATCCCCCAATTGTGTTTTAATCCTGCGATCCAATGCATCATTTTGATTCACCTCGTTTTATCTTAAGTAAGGTACTCACTGCACTTGGTGTTGGCTCTAATAAAGATAACATAATGGTGCGTAAAGTATCTTCTGTCACGCCACGATGAATTTGCCCTCCTAAGGCATAGGAAATTTGTCCCGTTTCTTCACTCACAACGACTACTAATGCATCGCTTTCTTCACTTTGTCCAAGGGCTGACCGATGTCGTGTTCCTAATTCCTTACTCACATCTCGATTTTGACTGACAGGAAGTAAGCTTGCTGCCGTCACGATGCGACCATTACGAATGATCACCGCCCCATCATGAAGTGGTGACTTAGGATAAAATAAATTCATCAACAATTCACTCGTTACGAGCCCATCAATGCGTGTCCCTTGCATGGATAATACATCCAATTTCATTTTCCGTTCAAAGACCATGAGGGCCCCGATTTTACGGCGAGACATACTCCGACAGGCAATGACTACTTCTTTTACCACAGAGGTAAGTTCTTCTTTTGAAATTTTTGTGCGAGAGGAGAAAAAGCCAGTGCCGCTTCCCAGTTGTTCCAATAGACGTCTCAATTCTGGTTGGAATACGATCGGTAACGCAATCATAAGAACGCCCACACTTTGTTGCATAATCCAGCTAATGGCATGCAACCCCATGAAATGTGCTACGATGTTGATGCCTAGAAGCACCCCCAACCCTTTTAATAGGCCTAAGGCCCTCGTATTTTTAACTAGCCGATATAGCCAATAAAATAAGGTGGCTACAAATACAATATCCACGATATCTAAGAATCGTAATGTGGCTAATGTGGTTTGTAATTGAAACAGCATAGAATATCTCCTATCCTTTCTAATACAAAATGAGGGTACATGCTCATGCATGTACCCTTTTATTGTATCCTATATTAGTATTTTTTTCTAGTAATGCTAGTAGTTATACATGGTAAGTTTCGATTAATACGTCCATGTTACCACCACACACCATTCCTTCTTTCACAGCTATATCATCATTTAAGTCAACATAGATACGTCGGAAGGTTTCTTTTTTTTGCAATGCATCCACAGCACTTAACCGAATTTCGTTTTCTGCACGACCGCCACCAATGGTGCCAAAGATAGAACCGTCGGGATGCACAATCATCATAGTACCTGCTTTGCGTGGTGTAGACCCATGTGTATTCAGAATGGTTGTAACTGCTAATGTGTCTTGCTTATGTTGTTGTAGATACTCTATAAACTCATACTTCATCTATATACCTCTTAGTCGATAAAAAACCACCCTGCTTATGACGGCTTACTGCCAAGTATTCCCCTACGATGGAAAGAGCTATTTCTTCTGGTGTTTGGGCTCCTAAGTCCAATCCAATAGGACCGTATAACATATCAAGTTCTTGTTGCGTCCAGCCTTCTTCTTTTAATACTTCAAAGGCATGGAAAATACGCTTACGACTTCCCATAACGCCAACATAGGTTGGTAACACATGGCGTACTTGGTGCAAGCATAAACTATCAAACTCATGGGCTCTCGTCACAACAATAATCCCTGTATAGGCATGAAGATTCAAAGTATCTTTCAATCCTTTGAAATCTAAATGGACACGTTTTACCCGACTGTCAAAAAAGCTTTCTTGCAAATATTCTGGTCGATCGTCAACTACGGTAACACCACAACCAATAAATAAAAACTGGTCTGCCACACAACGACTTACATGACCTGCCCCTAAAATGAGAACTTCTGGGTCCTTTTCTACTGGTTGCAAAAAACATTCCATGTCTTCGATAGCAAACAATTGTGGTTCAATCCTAGTGGGAACCGTGAATCCCTCAATAGCATTGCCATACACCACGTCACCAGTATGACTATACATGACTTTATCACCTTGTCGTGTTCCTGATAAAATCGTTACAATCAGTGACGATTCATCCTTTGCCATACGCTCTTGCGCAATATCAATCAGATTCATGGTACTACTCCTTTATCTGCTCATATTCCCAAGCAGTGATGGCCTCCATCACACCACCGCCGACAGCTAATGCTTTATCTGATATAGTAAAGCAATGGCTCTCTTCACATCGTGCGTCCACATCCGCTAATTTAAAACCTTTCGTCACTAATATTTTAGAAGCTAAAATACCTCGTAATGTACCAGTAATTTTTGCATGCACTGGTTCATCACCTACATATCCTATGATAGATCCCGCTTCTACACGATCTCCAATATGGCACTTGGCTACAAATAACCCTTCTGCTGGAGAATGTATAACGCGCTCATGGGTATAGCCACCTACATTACCGGGAACGCCCGTATTAGGTAAGGCAGTTCCTTCATATATACACCGACCTAAGCTGTGACCACGCATCGTTTCTACCACTACATGCACATCTTTACCTGCACAGAATCCAGGGCCACATCCAATGACTAAGGAAGCATCACTTTGTTTGGTACCAATATTTCGTTTCGCTAAAATGGCATCTACAACAATCGTCGGTTGTATCGTAGCTAATACGACCTCATAAGGTTCTGTAACCACAGGAATAGCCTCCCGACTCGCCAATAACTTGGCTGCTTCATGCAATGGTACATGACGTGAGCGCAAGCGCTCTAAAATCATTTCGCCACGATGCACAGCATTTCCATAGGACACTTCTCTGCGAATCATAGTAGGAATTGCTATTTCATTGATCACTACAGGATATCCTGCACGCCACAATCGATACACAGCTCCAGATGCCACATCTCCACCACTACGGATGAGAACGATTGGTTTCATAACGTCCTCCTTCGTTCACGATACGGTCATAGTCTTCTTTCGTATCAATATCAACACCACTATGTATACTACGTTGCCTTTCGAGCCATACATACCTGACATGAGATGCTCCATCACCTTTGAGAATCACCCTGCCACCTGTATCGCCTGGAATCATACATAAAGCATCTGCCCAATATCTACCAAACACAACAGGGTTCCCTCGTTCCTGATTCGGCCCATACTGCGGCTGTACAATGGCTTTCTCGTCCCCTATGTCCCTGAAAGCATTACACAACGCCTCGATGACATGTACATCCAACAAAGGTTGGTCAATCACGCCACATACAATCGCCTCTAAGCGTTCCCTCTGTGTCATTTCCCATTGGAGCAAAGCTTCCACGCCTAAGCGTATCGATGTACCTTGCCCTAACTGTGGGTTCTCATTATACACAGGAATCCCTTGTACCTGACGCACAGTTTCATCCACCCCCATACGTGGATCAATGACCACCGCTAAGGGATGTAACCTACTATACTTAGATATAGCTAATTCTAGCAAGGTATGTCCTTGGTACGTCAATAACTGTTTCGCACATCCCATACGTTTTGATTGCCCAGCCCCTAATAATACGCATCCTATTGCCATGTTAGCACCTTTTGTATACAACAATTTTCACGATATCCATTAGCCAACACCACTTTGTGCAATGAAAGGTCTTGCAAGGCTTGTAAGAATGCATCCACCACTGATGGTTCTACCGTATCACATCCTGTACAGAACACAATCCGCTTCCCACGAGCATACTGAAAGATACCCTTGTCGTGTCGTAATAATTTTACAACTCCTTCTGGAGTTATCCTATCCCCTAGTGGAATCTCCATGATAGCCTGCACTTCTTCAATACGATGGACATACTCCTCTGTCAGTGGTTTTCCTACTACTTGCATATTCACCATGGCGATGGTTGTAGTCGTTCTAGTAGGTATCACTGGTTCATGAGGCTTAGGGGCTTTTAACCACTTTGTTTTTGCCCCATCTGCCTCTATGATAATCGACCAATCTGGATGGCATTCTTGTACTCTATCTAGCAACTCTGGATCTAATCCTAGCACCTTATGACCTGCTACGGCTTGAAACCAAGAACCCATCCGTCCTTGTGCCAATTGTTGTTCTATATGAGTCTCACCAAGTGCTAGGTCATCCCCATAATAGGGATCCCAAGGAGCCACTTGCTCAGAGCCCATCTTTGTTGTAGTCGTTACCACCACGGGACGCTTCTGACTCACCGCTACAGCACCTAGTTTAGATACGACCGTTGTTTTACCACCAGCGCCTACCACAACCGTCATCCCAGGTTCTAGTAAGGACTCCCAATACTGCCTATCACTCATGTTGATCTCCTATACACTTTATTATTTTGCTTTTAATGCCATATATACACGTTCTGGAATCATTGGTAATGTAGTTACCTCTGCTCCTGTAGCATTCAAGATAGCCCCTTGAATAGCTGGACAAGATGTATTGATAACAACTTCCCCAATGGATTTAATACCGTAAGCACCAGTTGGTTCATAGGATTCCACAAAGTCTACATGAACATTACCAGTATCTAACCGTGTTGGTAATTTATAATGCATGAAATTGTTCGTTTCTAACACACCACGAGAAGAATAGCGAATTTCTTCATATAATGCCATACCGATACCTTGGACAATACCACCTTCTGTTTGTACAGTGGCTAGATTTCTGTTGACAACAGTACCGCAATCAACTACAGCATAGTAGTTTTCAGGTGTTACTTTACCGGTTTCAAGGTCTACTTTCACCTCTGCAATACCCACCATGAAAGGAGGCGGAGATGTATGGCTGCCCCAAGTAGCCATACCGCTCAAGTAATGGCCTTTTGGACCCGATACAAGCTTCGGTGCTAACTGTTTTGTGGTCATCGTTTTAGAACCATCTTCAGTCCAGGATTTTTCCCCATCAAAGGATAATGTGCTTGGATCCACTTCCATTAGACGACCAAATTCTTGGAGAATTTTTTCTTTCAATTCATCACAAGCCATTTTAGTCGCTGTTCCTGTTACGTAAGTCGTACTCGATGCATAGGAGCCTGGGTCAAACGGTACTACGTCAGTATCTGCTTCATAGACCACCATCATATCCATAGGACAGCCCAAGGTTTCGCAAGCAATTTGTGCTAAAGCCGTATTAGAACCTTGACCCATATCTGTGGAACCAGTGAACAGCATATAGGTGCCATCATCAAGCATGCGCACTTCTACCGAGGCAGAGTCAATGTTAGCAATGCCAGACCCTTGGAATGCCAGAGCAATGCCTAAGCCACCCCTATGGCGGTCATCGATTTCCCAAGATTTTGGACGATTGTCCCAATTAGACATTTCTTTCGCCTTTTGAATAGCTTCTTTCAATAGGCCAGATGCCAATACTTCCCCTGGATAGAAAGATTGTGCCGTTTCTCCAACACCAATTAAATTTTTCAAACGCAACTCGATTTCATCTACGCCCATAGCATGTGCCAACTTTGTAATGGCACACTCCAACGGCCATAAGGCTTCTGTAGCACCATACCCACGGAATGCACCACCTGGCATATGATTTGTGTACACCACATTAGATTCATAACGAATCGCTTTTGTTTTATTATATAGTGGCAAGGATTTATGTTCCCCTGCTGTGAAAGTCGTCAATGCATGGCTACCATGTGCTCCTGCATCGGATACAGCTACCATATCGATCACTTGGATAATACCATCTTTGGTAGCCCCTACACGAATCTTCCAATCTCGCGCATGTCGGCTAGTGGAGCAGTTATTCGCTTCATGACGGTCGTACACCAAATAGGATGGCTTTTTCAACTTCCATGTTACAAATGCTGGGAACATTTCTGTACAACCCGTTTGTTTAGATCCGAAACCACCACCAATACGAGGTTTGATAACACGGATTTGAGCCGCTGAAAGCCCCAAAGCATGTGCCACATGTCTACGAATATGGAATGGTACTTGCGTAGAGCTAGTGATGACAAGACGATTAAATTGATCAATGGTCGCAAAGGTTCTAAAAGTTTCCATGGCGGATTGCAAAGTGGCTTGGTCAAAATAAGATTCTTCTACCACATAATCACATTTAGCTAATTCTGCTTCTAAATCACCCACAACATGACTATAGGAGCAAGCGATATTTCGTTTTGGATCGCCACCTACTGGAAAATTATAGCGGAGGTCTTCTTCATCATGAATGATACTAGGATGATCGATTGCTGTATGCATATCCAAGACTGGTTCATAGACCTCATATTTTACTTTGATGAGAGGCATAGCTTTCAATGCTGTCCGTTCATCCACAGCCACGACTATTGCTACTTCATCCCCCACATAGCGAACCACTTGATCTAAAATCAACATATCGTAGGCAGATGGCTCTGGATAGCTTTGACCAGCTAAGGTAAATCGAGTTTTCGGTACATCTTTGTAGGTATAAATCGCTTCCACGCCTGGCACTTTTAAAGCTGCATCAATATTAATATCTACAATTTTAGCAAATGCATGAGGACTGCGAAGTATCTTAATACATAAGGCATTGGATGGAATAAAATCTTCTGTATAGGCTGCTTTACCACTTAAAATCGTTGTGGAGTCTGTTTTCTTGTAACTTTGTCCTAAATGTTTCATAGTGTTTTGCCTCCTAAAAATTTACGTATGCCTCGCATATGCGATTCATAACCAGTACAACGACATAAATTATTATTTAGGTAAGCTTTAATTTCATCATCAGTAGCATTAGGGTATTTACGGCTCAATGCAATAGCACTCATCATCATACCTGTTGTACAATACCCGCATTGGTCAGCCCCTTCTTCAGCTAAGCAATCTGCTAAATGAGCAGCTTCTTCCGCTACGCCTTCCAAGGTTGTAATCTCATGATTCACAGCTCTGAAAGTAGGGTAAGCACAAGACAATATCGGGTCCCCATCTACCCACACTGTGCAAAGACCACAGTTAGTGGTATCACAACCACAACGAACACTATAAAAGCCTAAATTTCGTAAGGTTTCTAGTAACATTTCATCAGTTTCGATGAGAACTTTACGTTTCACTCCGTTCACTTGTAACATTATTTCCATTGTGCCACCTCTTTTACCAATCGTTTAAACATGTTTTTTGCCATCTCTAAGCGATACTCTGCACCTGCATGTGAGTTACTTTGAAAGGATAGTTCTTCTTGAATCATCGCTACTGCTTCATCCAAAGCGTCCAATCCTTTTTCATTAATCATTTGACAAGCTTTCGTAGCTAATGCTGGTTTACCTGGACGGCAACCAATGTATACTGAGTAGCCTTGATCATCCAATCGAGCAGAGCCCGTTAAATAAGGAAAATCTGAAATCGATTTCCGTAATGCTTCAATCGCTACAGGTACTTCTTGTTTTGGTACAATGATTTCAAGTAACAAATCTCTTGTTCCATAGGTTAAGTATTGTTCTATCGGCATACGGCCCGCTTCAAACAAACGCACCTCTGCTCGTAATGCTAATAAGGCAGGGATAATATCGGAGAAACCGAACTTTGCTGCTACCGATCCCCCCATGGTAGCCATACTGCGGAATTGAACACCTAAAATATCTTTCACAGCTTTTGGAAGCACGCCTCCACAGAATGTTTGAAATGGTTCGTACACCTCTACATCTCGTTGTGTAGCCATGGCACCAATGCGGTATTCCCTTTCGTCCTCCTCAATATAGCGGAGACCTAATTCAGACAAGTCAATCACCATAGGCCATTTACGATTTCCCAATCGTGTCCAACATCCACCTGCTAAGATAGGTGCCATCTTTTGTTTCACCATCAGTGCATGAGCCTCTTCTACTGTTTTAGGCTGTTGCACTTGCATAAACATAAGCATACTTATACCTCCTGACTCCAATACTACTATATTCTTATTGTACCACGTATATGACGATTTTGGCATATGAATTATGTATAATACCATGTATACACTACTATATTCACGTATATACAGAAGTATCCCTCAAATCCATATCTGTCTATATAACGAAAAGGGCATATAAACACCATCGCTCCTTATGATGATTCTATCATTACAGAGGTTGGTGTATATATGCCCATGATCCTTTTATACTAGATATTTTACAGTCTTTACTTAGCGACTTATGTAGATTTCTTTATAGCCATCTGCGTATGTTTCTACAACCTGCTCTATATCCTCTAAAATATCTTCAGGAATGTCCTCAACAATGCATCGATCCACTTGGAAAATTGCGCATGTGCCACATGAGGAGCTCAGCCAGCGAGGAACAGGTTGCAATCGTACCTCAATAGAAGAGTGTCTACAAAACTGTTCAAACTGTATGGCTCCAAAATGGGAATAAAACGTTGCTACATATTCCATATTATTGTTTTGTTATAGTGAGAATATACTCACCTTGCTCTTCCTTAGCTACTACCGTATAGCCTTGAGCCACTACAAATCGAGTAATATTTTCTACTGCTGGTTTAGAATCGGTTTGTACTGTATATTGACTTTCACCTGATTCCATTGCTTTTTGTACCATAATGACTGGTTCTGGGCAAGAAAGCCCTCTTACATCAATCATAATTACCTCCTAGCTATTCTTATTTACGCATATTTTTAACAGCGATCACTAAGGCTACTACAAAGCCTACACCTACTGCAATTTGTCCTGCTACAGGAACGCCTGTACCACTGGCTGCCAAGCCAAAATTATGAGCAAACGCTGCCCCTGCTGCTAATCCTACTACAGTAATCATAGAATCAGAGTTGCCTTCCCCAGATAAGATCAATTGACGCAATGGGCAACCACCCATCAACGTACAACATAAACCTGCTAGTGCCATACCTAAGAAGTTCCATAATCCATCAGTATGAGCAATCGGTTGTTTCACAAAGCCAGGATGGAAGTTACCAAATGTAATGTTCACTAGGAACGCTGCTACAAGAATCGCAATAAAGCCAAGAATTAATTTTGTTTCTTTAAATAGAATGATATCACGGATACCACCTACCATACAAAGACGGCTATATTGTGCTAGTCCACCTACTACTAAGCCAGCCGCTAAAGAAATCCATAATTGAGCATTGATAGCACCTGGTACTTTTTCAGTGAAGAAAATAAATGCTGGAGCTGCTACCACAAGTCCTAACAGAATCACTTGTGCCGCAGGCATAATATAGGAATCCATTTTAGATACAACATAGGTTCTACCCAAGGAATACCCACGTTTTAAGAATACTGTACCTACTGCAATACCACCAGTGAACCCTAATAGGCCCATAATCGCATTCCAGTCACCACCAGCTAAACGCAAGATCATACGGAATGGACATCCTAAGAAAATAAGACAGCCAATCATCGTAAAGAAACCCAATGTAAATCTTGTCGCCGGTGCAGAACCACCTTTAGCAGATCGTTCACCACGGAACCAGGATAATAAAAAGGCTCCCAACACTAATCCAATAATCTCTGGACGAATGTATTGTACTGGTGCTGCTCTATGCAGACCCAATCCCCCTACAGAATCACGAATAAAACAAGCAATACAAAAACCCATGTTTTGTGGGTTTCCTGCTAACACTAAAAAACTAGCAATCGCACCAATAATTAATCCAGCAATAATAATTCTTTGCTTTTCACTAACTACACTCATAGTACCTCTCCTACTTAACATTACCTCTTTAACTAGTGCACTTTGGTCTCTACAAATTGATATTTTGTACGCATTACTTTATACTAAATATAATATACATATGAAAAGGAGCTATAATTATGAAATCTATCTATGCAGATAATAGCAGTACCTCTTTCCCGAAAGCGCCCACTGTAGCACAGGCTATATATGATTACATTTCCTATAACGGAGCCTCTGTCCATCGTTCCTCTAATGAAGATGCATACCAAGTGGAACGTCTCATCTTAGAAACACGTCAACAGTTACAACAACTATTAGGTGGACCTAGTCCAAAATACGTCATTTTTACACCCAATGTGACAACTAGTCTAAATATGGTCTTACAAGGTCTTTTCTCCGCCGGTGATCACCTCCTAATTTCCAGCTTAGAGCATAACGCAGTGATGCGACCACTCCATCAATTATCTATGAAAGGTGTATCTTACTCCACCATTCCAAGCACTCATGAAGGTAAAATGATCACCACTGACTTAGAATCTCTCATCTTACCCAATACAAAAGCAATCCTGTTAACTCATGTATCCAATGTCTGTGGCACCATTCAACCTATCGCTGAAATTGGTTCCTTCTGTAAAGAACACAATCTCTTATGTATCGTTGATACAGCTCAATCAGCTGGCATCTTACCCATCCATATGAAAGATATGAATATTGATGTACTTTGCTTCACAGGCCATAAAGGATTACTCGGTCCTCAAGGCATAGGAGGGTTTCTTCTCACTAAGAAAATAGCACTTCAACTTACCCCCATCTTGACAGGTGGCACAGGAAGCTTCTCGCATCTGTTAGATATTCCTACTACCTTTCCCGATCGATTGGAACCAGGCACCCCTAATATTCCCGGAATCATAGGTCTCCATGCGAGTCTATCCTATCTTAATTCCGTAGGTATTCGCACTATCTATGAACACGAAATGGCCTTAACTAGACAATTCATCTCTGGTCTACAACAATTACCGAATTACACCATCCATGGTATCCCTAATGATACTAATCGGACTGCCGTGATTTCTATTTCTCCTAATCGTTGTGATCCCGCAGAATTATCTCACATTCTTGAAAAAGACTACCACATCGTGACAAGAGTTGGCTTGCACTGTGCTCCTACAGCCCACCGCGTATTAGGAACCTATCCAACAGGAACCGTTCGTTTCTCTTTTGGGTACCATACAACACCAGAAGAAGTGGATACGATTCTAAATAGCCTAGAACTCATCCAACAAAAATCACTTATATAATCAGAACATCACATTACATAAAACAAAGTAAGCACCAATTATACATATAATTGGTGCTTACCTATTTTGGTGCTACTTTCTGTATACAGAAAGCACTTATATATGTAACCTATTGTTTAACATATATTCTCATAAAGTTAAATAGATTGATTTCTGCGAACTTTACGTTCTTCTTTCCATTTATCTAAACGAGCAATGGCTCTTTCACGACGTGTTTTTTGAACTACATGTGTTTCATTACCATAGCCATTTAACAATACATTAAGAATGACTGCCATTAAGCTACCGAATGTAATACCACTATGAAGAACAATTTTCAACCATTCAGGGAAATGATTATAGAAAGATGGTACTGCTAACGGAATCATACTTACACCAATACTGATAGCTACAATCATAAGATTGTAAGTACCATCAAATTGTACTTTAGATAAAGAGCGAATACCACTAGCAATAATCATACCAAACATAGCAATACCAGCACCACCTAATACAGGGTTAGGAATACTTGCCACAACCGCTGCCATTTTAGGGAATAGGCCTAATAATACTAGAATAACACCAGATGCAGCTACAACGAAACGGCTTTTTACATTAGTTACTGCTACAAGACCTACGTTTTGTGCGAATGCTGTATGAGGGAAACTATTTAAGAAACCACCAATCATAGTTGCAAAACCATCTGCACGTAAGCAATCAGCTAATTCTTTTTTACCAATTGGTTTATCTACAATTTCACCAATAGCAATACAGTCACCAGTCGTTTCTGTCATTACTACAAGCATAACAATAACCATAGAAATGATGGATGAAAATTCAAATGTTGGCCAACCGAATGCTAACGGAGTTACCACAGCAAACCATTCCGCTTCACCAACTGCACCTAAGTTTGCAACCCCTAGTGCCATTGACGCTAACGTTCCAACTACTAAACCAACTAAAACTGCTACATTACTCCAGAATCCTTTACCAAATCGATACACTGCTACTACGATTGCCAATGTTAAGGTAGCCAATAGCAAGTTAATTGGACTCGCAAATTCAGGTGAACTAGGGTTACCTCCCCCTACCCAACGAACGGATACAGGCATCAATGTAATACCGATAATTGTAATAATAGTACCTGTTACTACAGGTGGAAAAAAACGGATTAAACGACTAAATAGATGGGAAATCAAGAATGTGACTATCCCGGCTACAATAACGGCCCCATAGATACTTGTCATCCCATGTTCTTGACCAATTAAAATCATTGGAGACACCGCAGCAAATGTAATCCCTTGAATTAATGGAATTTTAGCACCGATTTTCCAAAATCCTAATGTTTGGATCAAAGTGGCAATACCACAAGTAAATAAGTCTGCGTTAATTAATTGAATCAGTTGCGCTTCTGATAAACCCATAGCTTGTGCTATGATAATTGGAACTGCTACAGCCCCTGCATACATGGCTAATACGTGTTGTAAACCGTAAGCAAACAATTTTGGAATTGGTAGCATACCATCTACATGATTAACTCCCTGAATTTGATGTGCCATATGAATCACCTCATATTACTTAATAGAATATACTAGTCTTATGCTTATATCATGTTTTGAATTTTGTCATAATCATCCCAAGCTGTGACAAGTGCCTCTACACTTGCCACAGTTGTCATTTCATAGATCTAGCACACTCTCCCCTAACTGATTATTTCCGATATCCAGTTTTCTCAAGCGGTAGAGAACGGCGTTCCATACCATCCAAACGATTATATGCATTAGCAATAGCTGGAGCAATTGGAATACTACTAATTTCCCCAATACCTTTTGCACCATATGCATATTGGTCTGGCGTACCTTTTTCAATGAAAGTACATTTAATTTCTGGACGTTGTGTAGCTCTTAACAAGCCTAATGTGCCATATTTTGTAACAACTTTACCTTCATTATACTTAAAGTCTTCTGTTACACCATAGCCCATGCCCATGATTGTGCCACCTTCAACCTGTCCTTCACAAGATTGCGGATTTACCACTCGTCCTACATCATAGGCCACATGAAGTTTACTTACTTTGTTATCATCTCCAATCGTAGCTACGCAAGCTCCATATCCATAAGCCACATGGCTCTTAGGATGCTGTTTGTCCGAATCGAATGGATCCGTAACCCCTAGGAACTCTTCATATATTTCTATACCTTCAAGGTCAGCCAACGTTTGAGTTTTCAATAATTCTGCTAATTTTACAGCTGCTCTACGTGTTGCTTCCCCTGTAAATACCGTTTGTCGTGATGCTGTTGTCGTTCCAGAGTTTGGTGTGCGTTCCGTATCTGGTGCTTCTACCACAATTTGTTCTGGTGAAAGTTTTGTAGTTTCACATACGATTTGAGATGCTACTGTACCTACCCCTTGACCAATACATGCAGCCGATGTACGAATGCGAACTTTACCATCACGAACTTCTAAAATAACTCGACCAGTATCTGGCAATCCTACACCAACCCCACTATTTTTCAAGCAAATAGCAAGACCTGTACGATCGCTCGCATAGTATGCATCTTTAACTGCTTCTAAGCATTCAGCTATACCAGTATCTGGTGTACATAACTGACCATTTGGTAAATAATCTCCCGGACGTACCACATTTTTATAACGGAACTCCCAAGGATCCATACCTACCTCTTTAGCAAGTAAATCAATATTAATTTCTTGTCCAAATATAGTTTGTGTTACACCAAAACCACGGAATGCTCCCCCTGGTACCGTATTCGTGTACACACAAATACCATCCATAGAGAAATGCTCAAAATTATATGGTCCACTAGAGTGAGTTCCAGCCCGTTGTAGTACTGGACCACCTAGTGATGCATAGGCTCCACAATCGGATACAATTTTAACTTTAGTTGCTAATAATTTACCATTTTCATCACATGCTGTAGTAATATCCATTTCCATAGCATGACGTTTCGGATGTACCTCTAAACTTTCTTGACGTGTCAATTGTACTTTCGTAGGGAATCCAGTTTTCCAAGCTACAAGTGCGGCATGATGCTGCACACTCATATCTTCTTTACCACCAAATCCGCCACCTACTAGCATACTGTGAACTTTAACTTGAGATTCCTCTAAGCCTAACATACGAGCCACTTCATGTTGCTCATCATAGATACTTTGGCCACCTGTATATAATTGTACGCCATCTTCTGTTTTCACGGCAACCGCACACTCAGGCTCCATAAATGCATGATCTGTTTGCGGCGTAGAATAATGTCTTGTTACCACGTGAGCCGCCTTAGCAATCACTTCATCAGCATTCCCACGATTTAATGCTTGGTGAGATAGAATATTTCCGTTTGGATGTAATAATGGTGCATCTTCTGCTAAGGCTTCTGTTGGAGTTAATACAGGTTTTAATTCTGTATAGTCCACTGTTACCAAATTACATACTTCTTGCAAATATTTTTTCTCTTTTACAGCTACTACTGCAATAGCATCCCCTACATAACGAGTAATATCTCCTTCTGCAATCATTACATCCCAGTCTGGAACGATATGTCCAGTTTTGTTGAAAGGAACATCTTTTGCTGTTAATACAGTTACACATTGAGGATGTGCTAATGCTTCGTCAATATGAATGGCATCTACACGAGCTCTTGGATATTTAGAACGAATCGCTTTGGCATAAATCATGCCATCTACTACCATATCATCTGCATACAAGCCTGTGCCTAATGCTTTTTCTGCTGCATCTACACGATGTAAACGTGATCCTACTTTACCATCTGCATCACTCTTAGGAACTGGAGCATTCTCTTTAAACAAACGAGCGGCTAATAAAATAGCATCTTCAATTTTTACATATCCTGTACAACGACAAATATTTCCTAACAGAGCTTTTTGAACATCTGCTCTTGTAGGTTCTAATGTAGTATCCAACAGAGCTTTTGCACTGATAATCATGCCTGGAATACAGAAACCGCATTGTACGGCACCGCACTCTGCAAAGGCATATACATACACTTCTTTTTCGCGCTCTGTTAAGCCTTCAATCGTAATGATTGATTTACCTTCCATTTGTGATACTTTGCCTATGCAAGCTTTTACTTTTTTCCCATCAATGAGAATTGTACAAGCTCCACAAGCCCCTGCACTACAACCATCTTTGGTTCCAGTTAAACGCAAGTCATCACGAAGATAATCCATTAAACGCTTATCTTCTTCTACTTCACGCCAAATACCATTGACTTGAAATCGATACATACAGAGACCTCCCTCCAGTTATTGTTGGAACTCCCCTTTATAAGGTTCCACTAATATTCTATTTTGCACCACATGGTGCCCACGTAAAAACACATCATCTATTCGACCATGTACAGTCATTCCCTCATATGGAGTATAATCTGACCGACTATGAGTTTTATCCGAAGTTATACATTCCGTTATATCTGGTGAAAGTATCACGATATCCGCATCACTTCCTACCTGTAACGTTCCTTTTTTTGGATATAATCCATATAACTTAGCTGGTGTTTCGCTAGTTAATTTCATATATTCTACAGGATTGATTCGTCCACTATGAACAAACATATCCCACATTAGAATCATCCGCTCTTCCACACCTGGTAAACCACCAGGCGTTTTCGTAAAGTCTCCAAGACCTTGCGCCTTTTGCGCTAATGTATAATTGCAGTGATCCGTACATAACGTTTGGAAAACTCCGCGCTCTACCGCCGCTTGCAAAATCTCCACATCTCTTTGTTTTCTAAGAGGTGGACTTAAGATATATCGCAATCCTTTTCCATCCGGCTGATTATACAATTCATCGGTTAATAATAAGTATTGAGGGCAAGTTTCACAGGTCACTTTTGCCCCATTTTTTCTGCGCTCCTCAATCACATCTAATCCTGCTGCAGAGCTCACATGTACAACATGTACTGGATAGTCTGCTAATTCTCCCATTCGAATGAAACGATGCATTGCTTCTGCTTCTATAGTATCCGGCTTTGAAAGTGGGTGATACTTAGCTTCTGTATCTCCTTCCTCTCGCATTTCCTGCACTTTAGCGGCGATCATCGCTCCATTCTCGCAGTGGGCTGCCACCAACGCACCGGTTGGGGCAATTGCTTTAATTGCTTCGTAAATTGACCTGTCATCAATACTAAAGCTATAGGCCATATATACTTTGAAGGATGCGACGCCTTCTTCAACAACTTTAGGAATTTCTGCTGCTACTTGCTCATTCATATCTAATAGTTCCATATGAAATTTATAGTCACAAGAGCAACGCCCTTCCGCGCGCTGTTTATCGCGTCGCAAACCTTCTAACAAAGATTCTTCAAAGGGTGATGCAAAGTTAATAATCGTTGTAGTTCCGCCCATGACCGCTGCTTTTGTACCACTTTCAAAATCATCTGCTGTAGTGGCAAAGGCATTCGTCATTTCAAAATGGGTATGTGTATCGATTCCTCCAGGCAACACATAGCGCCCTTTTGCATCAATTCGTACATCTTCAGGTTTCGCCTCAATATGAGGAGCTACCCCTACAATTGTATCGTTTTCAATTGCTATCGTCCCTTGCATGACTCCCGTTGGGAGTACAAGATATCCTTGTTCAATGAGTATCATAGATATAATATGGAAGTTCTTTAACGAACTCTTCCACTACTCCTTTCAACACTTCTGGTAAAGCATCAATCGCTGTGCGACCTGTAGCGCCTTGGAAGCGATATCCGCATTCCTTACCTTGAATATAAAAGCCGTCATTATCGCTTGCTAATAAGCGTTCTTCATCAATGAAGTAAGTCAATTTGTCTTTATATGGGAAGCATGGTTGTACGCAATGACAAGCACAGTTACCACATTCATTACAAGACTCATCAATGTGAATGAT
>CAUQUX010000005.1:0-21184 GCA_963521235.1 uncultured Veillonella sp.
AAAGTGTGATAAGTCCAGTTTTTATGCGGATAACTAGATTTTTATGCTATTTTTTACTTTAAACATACCAAGACCACCGATAGTCCCTTCACCGATAATCACAGTATTTTTATTAGCTTTATTTGTCCAAGAAAATCCCCCTACCATTTGTCCTATGGTTGCTGGCGATCTGCCTTCTGTTTGAAATTTATCATCTGGATTGGTGCCTAATTGAACAACATTTCCTATAACTTCTCTATTGTTAAAAGGTGCTACTTTCCCTTGAAAAAAAGAATCTTCTTCATTATTATTAGTTGCGTATGCACCAAAAGCTGCGACTACTTTACCGGCACCTAATGTCACTAAATTATTTTTTAAAGAACCTGTTGCCGTAAAATTATTTTCACCTCTAGCTCCATAAATAACATCAATATCGCGTCCACCAGCTACAAATACATCATTATCAATAGCACTACCATCTACATTGTGAGATAGTCCAGCACCTATGACATCTCGTAACCGTCCTACATTTCGTAGAATGACACGATTTTGCATTGCATTCACAGCATTATTTACCGCTGCAATTTCATGCAAATTATCGCCACTGAACATTTCTAATACATTTAGTCTAGCATTTCCATGCCCGCTCATAGGATGATTAACCACATATACAGTTTCTGTTGTTCCATTTTGCAGTGCTACATAATTAAACTCAGCATCTTTATCAGAATCACCCGCATCTGGTCCCCAAGTTACTTTATCATTAGGATGGTTTATCGATTGTACCGACATTGGATTGACACTCATGGCTCCATCGGCATCTTCAGAGTTTGGTCGTGTATATCGTGTCACTGCTCCACGAGATTCAAAGCGATCCTCAATGTTAGTAGATGTAAATGCATGCTTGCCATCATAATCCTCATAAGGATCAGTCTCACTTAATTTAGCAAGTTGCATAGTATTCGCTTTACCATCTACAATATACGTAACTGGTTCTCTCGGATTCGTAATGTAAGAGTCATAATTATGTGCCATGGCAGGTGTTAACAATACGCTCCCAGCTATAGCAGATAAAATGATATAACGAAGTCGTTTTTTTCTCATTATAAAATCTCCCTTTCTGACATTCATTACAAAAAACATATCACTTCTTCATGATATCTTCATAATAGCAAATGTCCCCCCCCGTCAACATTTTTAACATTTTGTATGCATAAAATACACATGCAAAAAGGCCTTCTCTATGACAATAGATTCTACGAACCTAATCAAAAGAAGACCTTATAAAAACTCTAAATACTATTTAACTATAAATGTGCAGACCATATTTAGTTATTAATACTATATCTACCTTACACTTTCACCAACGCCCGATGGATCAATCCAATCACAAATCCTACGCCGCCGAATACAAGCCAGTCCATACCGATGCCGTGCATTGGTACTTGTGTAGCAAAGAATTGTCCTAGGCTACCTAAGTCTATGCTCGCTGTTTCTAAGCCAGATACAAGGGCTGTGATGAACGTTGCCCCTACTGTCCAAGCATACACGCATTGGCGACCGTTGAACAACGGATGTAAGAATGCCAACACAATCAATGCGATGGATAATGGATAGAGGAACATCAACACAGGAATAGCTGCGGTAATGATGGTTTTCAATCCAAACATGCCTACGCCGAAAGAAATCAACACGAATAGCACTGCATAGGCTTTATAGGATAAGCCACCAAATTGTGTGCTAAAATACTGTGCACAAGAGGTAACAAGTCCGATACTCGTCGTCAAACACGCCAACAATACGATGACTGCCAAGATCATAGCCCCTAAATCGCCGAATAACAAACGAGCAGATTCTGCCAATACAGGTGCTCCTGTATCTAAGATGCCTAACTGTTCTACGCTAGTAGCACCTAAGCTAGCAATGAAGATATACACCACGCCTAAACAACCTACAGCGATTAAACCAGCTTTCATAGTGGCCCGTGTAATTTCATCACGTGTTTGTGCCCCTGAAAGTGTGACAAATTCGATAACCAAAATACCAAACACAAAAGATGCCAAGGCATCTAATGTGTTATATCCATCTAAGAAGCCTTGTAGAAATGCAGTACCGCTAGTAGCGTAGGACTCTGTTGGTGTGCCATAGCTACCTAATGGAGTAATTAAGGATTTAACAATCAACACCACGATGGTCAATAGCAAGGCTGGTGTTAAGATTTTACCAATGCGATTTACCAATTTTTGAGGATTAATGGAGAGCCACAATGTGACTACAAAGAATGCTACGAGGAACAAAGATAATGCCATATCTGAGGCAGCGCCGCCCAAGAATGGTTTTACTGCAATTTCATAGGATACTGTGCCCGTACGAGGGATCGCAAAGGCAGGGCCAATGGATAAGTATAATGCCAATGTAAATAGGACCCCAAATACTGGATGCACACGGCTTGCTAAACTTTGTACGTTACGGCTGCCGGAGTATCCCATAGCCATAACCCCTAATAAAGGTAAGCCTACACCAGTTACGATAAACCCTAAGATGGCCCACCACACATTAGTACCTGCATGTTGACCTAAAGTAGCCGGGAAGATTAAGTTACCTGCCCCAAAGAATAAAGCGAACAGCATCAGGCCGATTGCAATATAGGCTCGCCCCGATAGTTGAGTATGATCTGACATAATATCTCCTTTCAAATACATCCCATAATAACAAATATACACTGTATAAAAACACTTTTTATGCTTATTTTGTTATTATAACTAATTATAGATAAAATAAAAAGCCATTTTCTTTACAGAAAACGGCTTTTTCTATATCAATTATGCATATAACAATGCCTTATATTTGATAGAGCATGATTACTTATAAACTATAACCCCTAGTCCAACTATACCTCACAGGGTTCCACATCTACTTTTACATCGTAAAAGGTGCTACCCCAACCATAATCGGTTGGTCGTGAGGCAGTCAACACATTCATAGTATATGTTGGATCATGGGATTGCGCTTGCCACCACACACCACTACTCACAATAGTCCCCTTTGGCACCGCATCATCAATGACTAAGGCAATCCGCAAGGAACCTCGCTCATTATACAACCGCACAAATTGACTATGCAATACCCCTTTGCGCTCTGCATCCTCTGGATGCATACGAGCAACCATCTTTGGTGCATCTTCTTGTAGCTCACAAAAAGACGAATCTAGTATGCGTGGATCGGCACCATTAATGAGAAAAAACTCCGCTATATCTCCATGAGCCTCACCATACACTGGATATGGCTCACGCTCTAAGGGGTTGTAAACTTCAATCTTACCTGACGGTGTGCCGAACTCTAACTTATATGTATCAGATAGGTCCATCTCTACCAACTCCCCTGCCAAGATTCTATCTTGCACTTCTCTTGGAATCGATGCATGTCGCACAATATCTTCAATCATCTCTAACTCTGACATAGCAAACACAGGGTCGTCGATGCCCATCGCTCTAGCAATACTACAAATAGTGTCCCAGTTAGATCGGCTTTCACCTACAGGAGGTATAGCTTGATAACCACAACCGATAGTGTAATGTCCATAGGAATTATAGATATCATTGTGTTCTACAGAGGTCGTCGCCGGGAGCACAATGTCTGCATATTTCGCCGTATCCGTCATAAATCGTTCATGCACAACGGTGAATAGATCCTCTCGTGCCAAACCTTTACGAACTACGCTTTGATCTGGCGATGTTACGGCAGGATTACTGGAATACACATACAAAGCCTTAATCGGTGGGTTGTCCGCCTCTGTTAGCATCGGTCCTAAATGAATCATCGGGTTCAATCGGGTTTCTTTTCTTTGAAAGCGCTCCCAGCTAACACGCTTGCCGCCAACAAATTGACTCCCGGAGGTGCTCGACAAAAGTCCACCCCCTGCATGTAGGTACGCCCCTACCAAGGCAGGTAGTGCCACCACACATCGCACCGTGTTAGCTCCATTTCCATACCGTGAAAGTCCACTACCTAAGCGAATAAATGGCGCCGTTGCCTGTCCATAAGCACGAGCAAACTGGATAATTCGTTCCTCTGGCACCCCTGTAATTGACGCCACTTTCGATGGTGGATACTGCGAAATGACAGTATCACGGAACCCTTCATAGCCTTGTACATACTGATGAATAAACTCCTCATGTACTAACCCTTCTTCCACAAGCACATAGGCCACACCCAGCGCAAAAGCGCCATCCGTACCAGGTCGCAAAATAATCAATTCATCTGCTAATTTCGCTGTCTCCGTATAGTACGTGTCAATCACCCAAAGTTTAGCACCTCGTTGGCGAGCTATAGTTACATCATGTAGAACATGTATATCCGTAGCCACTGCATTGAGGCTCCACAGCACCACACAATCACTGTGTTGTATATCTTGCGGGCGATTCCCCAAGGTATTCCCCATAAGACTAGCCCAACCATAACGTTTGGCAGGGGAACAAATCCCCTTATCTTGACGGGTGGCACCGAGTATGGCAAAGAGCGGATCACCTGCACTTTTTTGCAAAATCCCCATCGTCCCTGCATAGGAATAGGGCATAATACTTTCAGAACCGTAGGCATCGATACAGTGCTGAAACTGCTGGGCAATTTCCTCTAGTGCTTCGTCCCAAGTTATGGGTTTAAATTGACCGCTTCCCTTAGGCCCTGTACGGCGCAAAGGCATCGTCAATCGCCGAGGGTGGTGGACTGTTCGTTCGTAATGTTGCATTTTCTGACACAAAGTTCCCCTCGTGAAACTGTGCGTTTTTAGGCCCTGTACCTGTTGTAATCTGTTGCCCTCAATGGTCAAAGTCAAACCGCAGGCGTCTGGGCAATCGTAGGGACATACTGATGTCCGTGTGTGTATGGGCTTCGTCATCATTCATTCCTTACTAGTCATCATCAAAGTCATCAAACAAGTCAAAGTCAACGTCAAAGTCGAAGTCAAAACTATCTCCAGAATCGTAATCATCAAAGCTATCGGCCTCTTGTTGCTCATATTCTAACTCATCTTCCATAATATCATTATAGTTGTTATGGAAAAATCGATCCTGTTCCGTTTCGTTTGCATCCGGAGAATCATAGTCTTCATTAGAGTCCTCTGGCAATACATCCAATTGGCTATAATCGCGAATCGTCATTGCTTCATAAGGATCCACCGGTCCACGGGGTTCTTCTGCATCTTCCACCTCTACCATATCCATAGCTCGGTCCAAATCCTTTGATGTCCCCTCTTGTTGCACCATGTCCAAGAACTCATCGGAACTCACTTCACTCACCAGCGTATCCATGTCTTCAACCACTGATGGATCCTTCTGTGGTTCTATGGTTTGTATTTGCCCTCGTCGTAAAAATCGATTCATCCTCTATCGCCCCTTTCTCAACCTCTCTTGTATTACTTGTATTGTATCACCTGGCAATGAAGTTTTACAATACATCGTTATTATCACCTTTCAAAGGTATATTCTATATACTGAAAGAACCCCTGCGCGAAACAGGGGTCCTCTTGTATAGTTAATTGTATAGTTATATTGTGTTAGTCATGTTCAGGATGGTATCACATATAAGGGAATGTTATGTGATTGGTTCGATGTTACGTTCAGGAGGAGTTAGCCTAATGTAGCACGTAAGAACCACAATTGTTTTTCATAGTAAGCAATGTGGTCTTCCATGATATCCACTAATCCAAAGTTGCCTTCTTCATCAGCAGATTCACGGATGGCACGAGCTTCTTTGTTCAACAATTCGAAATCTCCTACCAAGAAATTGTACACTTGTTCTACGGAGAATTTGTTGCCTGGTTCTTCTTTCAAAGAAGCAATTTCTAAATATTTTGCCACATGCACTACAGGTTCTTCACCTTGCATTTTTACATGCTCAGCTACTGCATCATAATAATCAAATGCTACATCGTAGACTTCTTCTAAATATTTGTGAGCTGGCACAAATTGAGATCCTACTACATTAAAATGGAAATTGTGAAGTTTAATGTTCCAAATTGCTAAGTTTGCAATATATTGGTTGACTGCTTGTAAGTTTTTCATACCTATTTCTCCTTTTCTTTAGTTTATTCTGCTAATTATTATAATTAGCAATTAATAATTATTATTTGTTATGTGTCTATCTTAGCACAGTCAATTAGAAAATGCAATAGTTTTTCATATAGTTTATCGAAATATTTAAATGTAAAAAGTTCCCATTACCTATAACGTAATGAGAACTTATAGTACATACTATTCACTTTTCTTGATAAATCCCTGCGTTGCACTGTACAAACAGAACCACACAAAGAAACTAGCTCCTGTGATAATCAAATACATGGTATCCGTTAACTCCCCAGATCGATACATCGCCAAGGTATAGAAGAAAGCTGTCATCGTCATCAGAATATAGGACAAGACATACCGCATACCTCGTTCTACCTCTGCATCAGTAAACATATCTTTTTTAAACCGCATCCAGTAAATCACACATAGAGCTAAACCACCTAGCATATTAGCAGCCATTAAACTCATGTCCGCCCGACCATTAAAGAACCAACATAGTGCCAAATGGTTAATGAATAACATCCATTTTATCATAGACGTTAATCGACCAGTTGTAATCGTTGGCTGCGGTTGTGGTTGATGTTGTTTCCGTTTCTTTCCTTTTCCCATAAAATCCTCTCTATTTCATCTACACTATGATATTAGAACAATACATGAGATGTGTAAATCAAGCGTAATGCTAGTAATCCAATCCCGATGGATAAGCCGATTAAAATCGTTTTAGCTCGCAATCGTTTGGCAATGAACGCCCCTAATTGACCACCTAATAAAGCACCAATACCACAAGGAATAGCAATTTCAAAATGAATATGACCACTCAAAAAATGTGTTAAGGTCCCTACTGAGGTAGACATGGCCAAGATAAAATGACTAGTAGCTGTGGCCATATGTGTAGGGAATCCCATGATATAAATGAAAGCCGGTACATGAATCAAGCCACCGCCGATACCAAATAAGCTAGAAATAAAGCCTACTCCCATACTAATTAAGATACCCACTACTTTATTATAGGTCAACTCTTCTAATTGTAAAGACTCTTCTTTGCGCTCCCCTTTATTCATATTTTTATAGCCAATGAACAAGGACATAATCAACAAGAAAGAACCAAACCAGAATCGGAATCCACTAGGATTAAAATATTCCGCTACATGAGCACCAATAATCGATCCTGGGAAGGTGGCAATCCCGAATAGAATCGCTGCGCTATATAATATTTTCTTCTGCCGCACATAAGCAATAGTACCCGAAATAGCATTACAGGTTACTGTAAACAAGGAGGTACCTACCACCATAGCTGGCGTCCATTCTGGAAAGAAGTAAAGGAATACTGGCACAAAAATCAGTCCGCCACCAGCACCAATGATGGTTCCCAATGCAGCTACGACTACACCTAGCAATACAAAGCCTAATACACTTATCACATCCATACCTTAGTCCTCCTTAGACAATTTTGCAAATCGATCTAACTTATGTTTCTTAAAGACCGCTTTCATCCCGCGCTTTTCCGCTTTTTTCTCTGCCTTTTTTGCCACTTTCTGCAAGACTTTTTCTGTCCATGCATCGCCATGCTCTTCTGCATAGCGTTCCCATTTAGACAGTTTTTTTGCCCACTTGTCTACAGAAAGGTCCTCTTTTTTATGTTTCGACTTATCTTTGCTTTTTTCCTTCTTTTTCTTTTTTTCTTGTTTCACAATACAACATTTGTCACGTTCTTCTGGTATAGGAGAATTTTCTGTGCAATGTTTACAACGCTTCTTATGCGACTTTTTTGTCTCTGATGATTTTGCCAGCTCAAAGGTATCATGCAAATTAAACTCTGTATTCGCTTGTTTTGTTAACTCTATGGTAGTATTACCTTCCCCTTTATTAAAGTCTGCACTGTCATCATCGGAAAAGTCCCAATCCTCATAGTCATACTCTTTGATACGCTTCGTTTCACTAGTATTACTGAATAAATCCATAAAAGAACTCGATGCTGGTTTCAATCCTGCTATCTCTGTATCCACTTCTCCCTGCCAACGCTCAGTCATCACAAAATCGACACCTAATGCCACACCTACATCATAGCCTTCCACACCTTCATCCGCCACTGGCGCTACTTCTGGTGCATCTTCTAAGGAAGATATCATCTCATACAAATAGTGATCCTGTACCATTGCTTGGATACTACGCACTTCTTCCCATTGTTTACCTAATAGCATTAACATATGAGCAAAGTTTTCTAAGTCTTCTACTACTTCCATAGCCGTTTCAGGGGATTCCATATGTTGCGCCTCTAAATTCGCCACATATTGCTGTTGCACTTCCTTGCAATGACCATACGCTGTCTGCAAGCCTTGTAACAATGTTTCAATCTGTTTCTGGTCCAATATATATTGTTGCATACTATCCTCCTAGGACGATGTCGTGTCATCCTTCCATTTTCGTTTCCACAGAGCTCCCGTGGTAACAATATCTTCTCCAAATCGTTCTTCCAAAGTATCTAACACTTGTGCTAACCGATCTGGCTCTGTTTCTTCACTCTGAAAGAGCGACTCTTGCTCCACCTCTTGGTGAAAGCCACTGACCGTAATCCCCAATAACCGGAACGGTCCCTGTACATTAAGTTTATTATATAATACACAGGCCGTCTCATACAATACATCTTCTCTATCCGTCTGATAGGATAATCGTTTTTGCCTTGTTTTGGTAGTAAAATCTGGTAACCGCACTTTAATGGCTATGGTGTGACCTTTCAAGCCTTTTTGGCGCAAACGCTTAGCCACATGATGCGCAAAATATCGCCATTCATTGTCGATTTCCTCGGAGTCCACCAAATCCCTTTCATAAGTCAGTTCATTGCCTACGGATTGCAACTCACGATTCCACTCAATGGGACGATCATCAATACCTTTGGCCAGCAAATATACACGTTCACTTTGATGACCGCAATAGGGTTCTAACTCATGATACGAATCTAACTGCGCAATATCTTGAATCCGATGAAAGCCCCCTCGCTGTAACGCCTGCTCCATATGAGCCCCTACACCCCACAATCTACGCACCGGTAAGTGTTTAATATGAAGGCTTTCTTGCCCATGGGGAATAATATATAACCCATCTGGTTTTCGTAAATCCGACGCCAGTTTTGCTAAAAACTTATTTGGTCCAATTCCCACTGATGCCACTAAACCCGTTAGGTCCTTTATTTGTTCTTTCACAGCACGGCCCACCGCCATAGGAGACTCATAGAGTTTTCCTAGGCCTGAAATATCTAAAAATGCCTCATCTAACGAAATGGGTTCTAAATAGGGACTAAACCGATGCAGCACTTCATGAATTTGATCAGACACTTCATGATATCGTTCTATCCTTGGCAATAGATAGATACCATCTGGACATAATTTTCTAGCTTTCCCAATGGGCATAGCAGAACGTACACCAAACTTCCGTGCTTCATAACTGCACGTAGACACTACACCACGTGAAGAAAGGCCACCCACGATAACAGGGTGACCTTGTAGTTCTGGACGATCATGTTGTTCTACAGACGCAAAAAAAGCATCCATGTCTACATGCATAATCCAACGTTTCATATTATTCTGCCACCGCTTGTGGAGCATCCTCAATACGGCAGTATTTGATTTGTGCGCAAATGCACTCGTCTTTTGTTTTATATAATTCAGGCAAGAATTTAACAAACTCATCAAATGCTTCTTCATTAATAGAATAGCGTGTCCACAAACCGCTACGCACAGAATTCACAATACCTGCATCAATTAAAATTTTCATGTGATAACTAAGAGTAGATTGAGATAACTCAAAGCTAGCCAAAATATCACAAGCACATAATTCATTACAAGACAACATGTCTACTATGTGCAATCTTGTTTCGTCGCTAAGGGCTTTAAAAATCGCAGCCAATCGTTCGTATGTAACTTCTAACATTCTCATTCTCCTATATGTATTCTAGTGTAACCTTACCCCCTTATTATATACAAATTTCCAAACTAAATCTAATAATTTAAATGAATAAAGGATACTTTTTAGTAATACAACTATATAATTTAGGAAAGATAAAAACGACAAAGCATAGCTTTGCCGTTTTTATGGGAAGTAAAGGATCTAAGATGTGTTCTTAGGAAAGTTTACAAATATAGTCAACATACTCATTCAGTGCATCATGTACCGTTGAAGATTCGAGAGAGGGAGAGGAGCCTTCAACCACAACTACTAAAGGAGCTGTTTATTTACATTAGATTTTGCCAACTAAGCCAAGATCTGCTGGGTTCAATGTTTTTTCACCAGGAGTCCATTTTGCTGGGCACACTTCACCATGTTTTGCAACAAATTGGCAAGCTTGTACTTTACGTACTAACTCAGCAGCGGAACGACCTACACCCATATCACAGATTTCTGCAGCACGAACGATACCTTCTGGGTCAACCACGAAAGAACCACGATAGGCTTGACCAGATTCTTCAGAGAATGTTTCGAAGAAGTCAGCTAATTCATGTTTAATATCGGACACCATAGTGTACTCGATTTTATTGATGGTAGGAGACGCATCAGACCAAGCTTTGTGAACGTAAGCAGAGTCAACAGATACGGAGAATACTTCTACGCCTAATTCTTTCAATTGTGCATATTGGTCTTGTAAGTCTGCTAATTCTGTTGGGCACACAAATGTGAAGTCTGCTGGATAGAATACAAATACGCTCCATTTACCTTCGATAGTCTTATTGCTTACTTTAATAATTTCTGGTTTACGGAATGCGTCTAATTCAAAAGCTGGTAGGTGTTTACCGATAATTGCCATTCTAATATCTCCTTTAATGAAACAACCTATGTAAGGCACATACGAAGTATGTGTCTATCTAATCAATCTATGTATCTATCATACACTATACTTCAATAAAAATCAATATAGAATTATTCTCATTCTCTATACTAAAAATGCATAGGTTACTTTTCTAACATAGTTTCTAAGATGACAACATCAGTTTGCTTCATTCCTTCACGGGCGATGGTCGCCACCGTTTGCACCGTATGGTCAATGTTTTCTTTTACAATCCCTTGTCCTGCTTTAAAGCTATTATCGGTCTTTGCTTGTGTATAGGCTAATAAGGAATTACCAAGGGACATACCAATTTTCATAGCACAAGATGCTTTTGCTCCATCGCAAACCACACCGGATGTGCCAGCTAATGCATTTGATAATGTTTCCCAAACTACTTCCTTGGATTCATTAAGCAAGAATGCTACACCAGCGGCTGTAGCAGAAGCAGCACTCACTACGCCGCAGTACGCACTCAAACGACCAATATATTGTTTGATATACAGAGCCAACACATTGGCTAAGGCTAAGGACCGCAACGTATGATCACGATCAATGCCGTATTCTTTAGCATACATCATGATAGGCACCGATAGTGTAATCCCTTGGTTACCACTACCACAGTTAATCATTACCGGCATAGAACAACCGTCCATGCGCGCATCAGATCCAGCCGCCGCATAGGCACGAGCACGGTCTGCAATGGAGGAAGAATTGGAAATAATCAGCTTACCAATGTTGGAACCATAATTGTTTTTCATGCCTTCTTCGGCAATAGCCATATTCAAATCTAATTGTGGTCCTAAAATGTCTTCCAATTCTTTCGCATCTACAGCACTAGCAAATTCATAGCAAGAGTCAAAGCACAATTCCATAGAATGTTTCGCTACTTCTTCTGCAGATAAGGCAATGATAACTTCCCCATCTTTTTCTGCATAAGAAATCGTAGTATGTGTATTTTGAACAATGACCTTAGACGTATGTTCACCAGCGACGGCAGTCACTTCGATAAATAAATTCTCTACTCCTTCTGCTAGCTCAATATCGCAGTAATCCGCTTCAAATAGACGGTCTGCCTCTACCACTTGTTCATGGGTAAGGTCTTCTAGCACTTCTAATTCTTTCGCCGCAGTCCCTACCAAGGTACCTAAAATGAGGCTATAGTAAATGCCCGTACGACCTTCCGAGTTCGGAATAGTCACACTTTTTGCATTTTTAATAATATTGCCGCTCAAACGGCCGTGAATGTGATCGGGTCGAACACCTAATAGTTCTGCCGCCTTCGCTGCTGCAAATGCCAAAGCGATTGGCTCCGTACATCCGAAGGCTGGCTTTACCTCACGTTTTAATAATTCTATGTATTCTTTCATACAAACCTCCTACGTATCTATGTATAACGACGATACCTTTCACCTCTACTTGAAATGCATCGCCTTTGTATATATCATACAGTTTCATAACCTACTCGCATATTGTATCATACCACATCCACACCCTGTAAAAATATACAAATCAGTTATAGGTGCCATATTTTTTTATGAATGCAATAGGCTTCGATCGCCTCTACATCAATGTCTACACCTAGTCCAGCACCGTTAGGTACCGCCATCACCTGTGAAAGTCCCCAGTCACTGCAGTCTTTCATCGTACTAATCATAGGTGGACGAGTCAAATCCCGCTCAAAATAGCGCAACGAATCCGACAAATCTCCTGGCATGTAAGCATCCCCTAACGTGGCTAGCTGTACATGCATCCATTTGGAAATACTGGATTCCACCATGGAGCCAATCCAGTACCGTATGCCATGGTCACGACAATACTGAATGACCTTAGCCGTTTCTCGAAGACCACCCAAACGACCCACTTTTACATTCAGTACATCTAGCAAGCCATGCGTATGGGCATAGACCAAATCGTCATATCCCAAAATCGATTCATCTAAGCATATGGGTGTCGCAATGTCCCACTCTTGAGTTGTCTTCCAGTAATAATACTCTTCTAAATTCTGTATCTGAAAAGGCTCTTCTATACATGCCAAATGAAACCTATTCAGAGCCCGCACCTTATCCACATCTTCATAGGTGTAACTTTGGTTCGCATCCACCGCTAACATAAGGTCTGGATAGGCTGAACGCACTCGCTGTACTCGTTCATAACCATCCTTGGGGGATACTTTCAGTTTAATGCGCTGACACCCTTGTGATACATACCCAGATACAGCCTCCACTAAGGTATCCAAAGGAACTTCCCCAATGACAATGCCCGTAGGCACAGTCGGCAGCAAGGATTGCTGTAGCACATATTCTACTGTATTGACCCCTAAGCGATGGCATTGTAGATGGAGTAAGGCATTTTCCACGGATGCCACGGTCATAGGCATCCCTTCTGAAAGCCATTGTTGTGGCAATGTAGTTGTTGTTTCTTGCCCCAACAAGTTTGGCAAATACCTAGTACATAAGGTATCCCAACAAGATGCCACCGTTTCTTTTGTATAAAAAGGGTCAACGAAGGCCACGCATTCCCCGTAGCCTACATAGCCCGCTTCATCTTCCAAACGAACAATGAGAGTATCCCTGACACCGACTTCGCCCTTTGCTGTTTTGAAAGTAAACTTCATCGGTAGTTGCACATGGTACAGGGTAATGTTTGTAATCATAGAATACCTCTTATTTCTATTACTGCAACTAGAATTATATACGTCTAGTTAACCTTTTAAGATAACCTAGCTAACTTCATACTATAGCTCCTCTATGACTGTATTACATAGATTCATCACTATATTATTTAGTAGATACGATGTCGATTACTGTATTACATAGTGAATACACTCCTAGCCACTATCTTCTTCCATATCCGCGCATCCTAAGAGTATAAATAACCCACACATTCACTAATACTTCTGATTATAGGAAAAATTGTTTTAAAATTTGCCGATACACCTCTGGTGCTTCCACATGCACATTATGACCCACCTGCGATACGATACGATGAGCATCACCAAAATACCTAGCACCAATAGCTGTATATTTCGTATCTAATTCTCCGCTAATATAACAAACAGGCATAGTTAATTCTGACAAACGATGACCTACGTAAGGCATCGTTCCTTGTCCGCTTCCTTCCAATGTGAAAGCCAATGCATGGGGGCTATTGAGCAACCGCCGTCCTCGTATCTGCTGTTGCACCTTTGCAGGTAAACCTTGTTGTGTCTTGAAAATCTCTAGTTTCGCCCAAATCTCGCTAAACCAAGTGATATCATGTACCCGAATCCGTTCAGCCAGCCCTTGATCGGCTACATAACGATCTTGTCGTGCCTCTTCATTTTCTATCCCAACAGAGCCACTTTCCAAGACTAGGTGCGTCACTTCCTCTGGATACTCCAATGCATAGAGTAAGGCTAACCTAGCCCCCATGGAATACCCCATGAGAGCATATCTTTCACCGGCTACGGCATAGATAACCCTATGCAAATCGCTCAGCATCTGTGATAGTGTATACGGTCCTATGTCCATAGGGCGAGCCGACCTACCATGACCCATACTATCAATACGTATGAGTCGATACCCACTGACCTCAATGCCATCCCAAGTGGAGCCGGATTCGGAAAATCCATGGAAACAGATTAGTGGCTTTCCTGTACCCACTTCAGTCACCCCATAGTGGTAGTCCCCTATATTGATTTGCATGCGTTGTATATCTAACATTCGTATATCTTGAATCATCGATCTCATATCATTGTACCCGATATACCTTGTGCAGTTCCCGACTACCTTCTTTAGAGGTAGGCACTTCTATGAGGTGTATCCCCTCTGCACCAATATACTGTTGCATCGCCTGCTCCAATTCTGCATTGGTGGTGACTTTCACATAGTCTAAGCCATACATGGTCGCTAACCCACTGTAATCAATGCCTTGCGGTGTATTGAATAGGTAATCAAAATCATCCGTCCCTTTTTGTGGCAAATATTGGAAAATCCCGCCTCCATCATTGTTATGCAAAATGATGGTCAAGTTCATCCCATGGGTCTTACCGATGGCTAACCCATTCAAATCGTGAAAGAAACTTAAATCTCCCGTCAGCATCACTGTTGGTTTTCCATTTGTGCTAATCCCTAAGGCTGTGGACACGGTCCCATCGATACCATTAGTACCACGATTGCCGTACACCATGGCTTGGGAGCGTCCAGTGGCCCAAAAATAGTCCATATCACGAATAGACATGCTGTTAGCCACTAGGAGTTGACCCTCATCGGGCATCATTTGTTGCAACATGTGGATGGTCCGACCTTCAAATAGATGGGGTTCCTCCTGTACTCTGTCTAATTGTTCACGGCTATTGGATTCGATACTTTCCCATATCTCTTCATAAGTGGGGCCCATAACTACGCAATCACTGTGTGTGAGAAAATTCAGCTTTTCTAGCTTCTGTAATACAGCCCTTTGTTTTTTCTCCGTGTTTATCAGTAAAGGGATACCTCTCTTTATTTCCGCTAAAAATGTATCTATATCCGCCATCACATGTATGGTAGTCGTCAAGCTAGGATTCACCACCTCCGCATTAGGGCTGACGGTAATATAATCAATATCCGTCAAGGTTCCCATCCATTGCTGAATCCGTTTCGACACTGGAATTTGCCCCAACTGAATGACTACATCAGGTCGCAACTCTTCCCATCGTTCATGATGAGCCAAAAATGCATCATAGGTACTGATAACGCCCTCATATTGACGCAAATTAGACAACGGATCTCCTATGACAACGGCACCAATCCGATCTGCAAAATCGACCACTGCTTTGGGATTCGTCACAGTAGGGCCACCCAAGATGAGTACTCGCTTTCCCTCTAGCAATGATCCCAACGATGCTATCTCCTGATGTTTCACGAGTCGGAATGGTTTCTCACTGCGACCTTGTTTAAAATATGTTTCCTCACGATTGGGCACCAAAGGCTCAAATAAAGGCACATTGATGTGTACCGGTCCCAGTTTGTGGTCATTCGCTTTCAAATAGGCACGGCGTGCCACTTGACGAGGGTATGTGTAATAGTGACTTTCACTAGGCACAGACAATTCCTCATAATAGTTCACGGCGGTGCCAAAATACTTCTGCTGGTCAATGGTCTGCGGTGCCCCCACCTGTTGCAAGGTGTACGGACGGTCGGCAGACAAAATGATCATTGGCACACCGCTGTGCTTTGCTTCCACCACGGCTGGACCATAATGGGTCAACGCAGACCCCGATGTGCACACCAATACGGCAGGCTCGCCTTGCGCTTTGGCGATGCCTAGGGCCATAAACCCTGCGGACCGCTCATCAATATTCATATACGTGTAAAAGCCTCCATGACTTTGAAAAAGCATGGCTAATGTAGTGGACCGTGAACCAGGGCTGAACACCGCATGGCGTACCCCTAATTGGTATAACTCATCCACCAAACTTGCTATATATTCATTCATATCGTATCTCCCATACCAACCTGTGGTATTACGTTATCCTTAATAGTGACTATCTACTAGTATTATACCATTGTTTAGGAGTTCTGAAACGCAAAAAAGGAATGCTGATTGCTCAACATTCCTCTTTAATTTTCTATATCTATTCAATTCATTTATGCAGATTCATCAACCTACCCTATGGCATGCCTAATTGAATCGATGCGTAGATGTGTCATCCTATAACGCATCCAATATTGTGCCCATTTTATTGATGGTTTCTTCGTACTCTTCATCGCTATTAGATTCACTCACAATACCACATCCAGCATAGGCATAGAGTCTGTTACCCATGATAAGGGCAGAGCGAATGGCAACCACTAGAATGCCATCCCCCATGTCTTTCATAAATCCAAAGGGTGCCGCATACATGCCACGCTCATGGACTTCGTACTTCGCCAGTAAGTCCATCGCCAGTTCTCGTGGCTCGCCCCCTAGGGCTGGTGTAGGATGTAATAATTGGCCCCATTCGATGAGGGACTTCGTACTATCCTTAGCGGTGATGATAGTTCGCAAATGGTATAACCGTGAAAGCTCCATAATGCCCGTTTCTCCTACAGTCACATCATTCGTCACTTGTTGCATCGTATGCACAATACGATCTCGCACGATATTGTGTTCCACCCGATTTTTATGATCACCTAGGAATCGTTCTTTCGTCCACGCCTTAGGCCCAAACTTTGGCGCTGTCCCTGCCAAAGCATAGCTTAGAATTTCATCTCCTCGATGGCGCACGAGAATTTCAGGAGATGCCCCCACGAAGGTACGCCCCTCTTTCTCATAGCCAAAAATAAAGCAATTCGGGTTATTCTCCACCAAGCGGTCCAATATGCTCACCACATGAAACCTTGTAGGGCTCGTAAACTCTACCTCACGAGAAGAAACCACCTTCGTCATGCGCCCTTCATGAATATTTGTCAAAATGGCATCCATCAAGGTATCCCAATCATGTTTATCATCACTGGTTTCTGTGAACGTATGGCCTACACGCTCAATCTTATGGCGCTGTATATCTACGCCCTCCCCTGCATGCAAGTAAAAGGACTCCCCATTTTCTACGATATAGTAATGGGTGAAAGCCACCATTTCATGGCCCATGTTATGCCATTTTTCGTCTTTCACAGTCGGAAAGAACGTGCCCCCATAAAATACGTACGCATATTGTTCCCGATCACTGTCATCTTGTACCACCGCCAATCGTTTAGCGCCTACCACCACACGATCACTTTGACGGTCCACCCAAAAGACCCGTTCTTCCCCCTCGAAGTTTAGCCAAAACTCCAAAGGATTGTCTAATTGTAAAGGCTCCTTAATATATTTCATATGACTCCTCATCATTCGTAACATATCCACTGCTATCTATGCTCTATATAGCAAGTTATTCCACGTGTTAGTTTAGGTCTATATAAGCACATATCTAGCAATCTACATGTTACTATTCCTAACGCAACCTTTCTATAGCCCCTATCCCGTATAGCTAGGAAGTACTAAAAAACTTGCTACATCATACTTTATTACAATTATACCACACCTACAACAGCTGATTTACCATTAAAATGAGTGCACCCCTGTATACCTCACCCACAACAGCTAATCGGACCTCAAAATTAGCAGCGACCATTACACACTTTTCTTAACAGAGCCTCGTGTAAACAAAGGACCTGTTACCGGTGTGACCGGCAACGTCTCCGATTTTTGTGGGAATAAATAGTTCTCTCGCATACGTTGAATGCGATCCACCTTAATGAAAGGTTTTTTGAAAAACTCCTCCGATGCATCGTTGATAATATTCAATTTCTCATTCACTTCAGAATCAGTGCCTTCGTTAGTATCAAAGGATAATGTATAGGTCTGCTCGGTGCGATGATCATAGTACTCTGCCTTTGGCACGCGCTTATCAAAGGTAATGGTAAAGTCATTATTTTCTTCTACCCACCAAAAGTACCAGATGAGATGGCGCATTTGCAAATGATGGCCTGTCACCACCTGTACATCTCCTTTGTCCTCAAAAGTCTTTTGTGGTGTATAGCTCACATAATCAGGAACGGGCAAGCCTCCCTCATGAACATACCCTACAACCCAGCCCGGAGGCGCTGTTATCGTTTCAATACCTCGCATACTAAACCCCATACCTACCATAAAAATAGTCACAACTATAGCAATCTCCCACTTTTCCTTCTTCGTGAAAGTAAAAAAATCTCTCAAACTCATGTTTCCTAATTCGTTCCATGTGTCTTTCCATTTGTTTTTCCAATTCATATTCATACCTCTTTCTGTTATGTAACCATACTATAAAACTATTGATGTTTTCAGTATATCGAAGAGGAATGACAAAATATGTCATTGGCAAAAGAAATATGTTTTTTAGCAACTGTTACATGTAAAGCTTTTGAGGTATAACGAATTGTATCACTAGTGATACTAAAGCACTCTGCCCAATAATTCAGTATGTAACTTAGCTCATTACTATTAAAACCAACTCATTTTGTCCTATAGCCCTATATAGCACAAAAAATACATGCTAGGATACTCCGTGGAGTATACCTAACATGTATTCCTGTCATAATCTTAGTATCAGTACACTAGGAGAGGCCCTAGTTATCTGTTTTCTAAGTTATTTCTTATTTAGCTTCTACTTTTGCATACAACTCAAACAATGCCGCTTTTACTTGTTCGTTTTCAGCTGTTAAACGATCTACTGCACTTTGCAATTCAGCTACTTTGGAGGAGTTTACTTTTGCACCTTCGCCACTACCAAATCCAATTGTAACACCAGCATTAGCCATTGCGCCGTTGCCGTTACCGAAGCTTACACCTGCATGGTACATTAAGTTTTCGCTAGCATAATGAGCTGCACCTAATGCTACAGCAGTTTTACCACGGTATGTACCAACACCTGCCATTACTTGAGTAGTTTGACCAGGGTTGTATTGAAGAGGTTTTAACGCTGCTAACGCTGCTGCATTAGCGCCTACAATTTTCACATCATTTTCAACAGTCGTTAAACGAGCTTCATGGTTTTTGTCTTTTTCTTGTAAAGCTGCAATGTCTTGACCATATTTATCTAATTTAACTGTAGAAGACTCTAAGCCACTAAGTTTTGTTTCTAAAGCCTCTTTTGCTGCATTTACTTTTGCATCTGCATTAGTACCAGCTGTTGTAATAGCTTCATTTTTTGCGGCTGTAATGTCAGTAGCAATGGCTTCTTTAGCGGTTTTAATTTTAGCATCTGCTTGTGTGCCAGCTTCTGCGATAGCCTCAGTTTTTGCTGTTGCAGATTTGTCAGTAGCGGCTTGAGCTGCTGCCTCTGCTGTTTCTTGAGCTTTTCCTGCTTTATCATCTGCTGCTTTTGCTGCTGCTTTAGCATTTGTAATTTCAACATCTTGAGCATTATTTTTAGCATCTAATGCTTTTTTATTTTCTTTGATGTTTTTTTCTAGCTCATCAGATGTTGCTACTACTACATCAGTTAATGCATTTACTTTAGCGTCTACTTTTGCATCTACTTTTGCAATGCTTTCCTTATTTTCTTTGATATTTTTCTCAAGCTCATCAGATGTTGCTACTACCACATCAGTTAATGCATTTACTTTAGCGTCTACTTTTGCATCTACTTTTGCAATATTAGTTTTATTAGTTTCTGCTTTAGTATCAAGCTCAACAATATCTTTGTTTAACTCTTCAGCTGCTTCACCTAAACCATTTACGAGTTTTTTAATTACTTCACCATGTTTATTAAGAGTGTCTTCATTAGCATCTACTCTGTCTTCAAGTCTAGTTAAATCTTCATCAAGCTCAGTGATAGTTTCCGTATTCTCCTTAATAGATTCCTCATGAACATCTAAACGCTCTTTTGCCATATCAATATCTTCACGATTTGCATCAATAGCTTTTACATGATTATCTAATTCTTCAGTAATACTAGCGATATTTTCTTCAGCTGTTCCTAAATCTTCATCAAGTTCAGCGATGGTTTTTTCATTTTCTTCAATTCTATTTGTGTTATCCGCAATGCCTGCTAAATGGTCCTCAAGTTCAGTTGTTAAGGCATTTACTTTAGCATCTACTTTAGCATCTAGTTTTTCAATATTAGCTTTATTAGTTTCTGCTTTAGTGTCAAGCTCAACAATATCTTTATTTAACTCTTCAGCTGCTTCACCTAAACCTTTTACAAGATCTGTAATTTGTTTACCGTGTTTTGCAACATCGCCACCAATTTTTTCAATAGCGCCTGCATTTAAGTCTGTAGCTTCAGTAACTTTTTTAAGAATATCCTCATGAACATCTAAACGCTCTTTTGCCGCATCAATATCTTCACGATTTGCATCGATAGCTTTTACATGATTATCTAATTCTTCAGTAATACTAGCGATATTTTCTTCAGCTTTTCCTAAATTTTCTTCAGCTCTTCCTAAATCTTCATCAAGCTCGTCGATAGTTTTACCATGATCTTCTACTATTGTACCTAATTCTTGAAGACCTTCTGCTACCCCTTTAATAAGTTCTTTCTTTTTAGTGTCAGACTCTTTAAGCCCGTTTACCATTCCAGTAATCCCTGAAATTTGGTTATCGTGTATTCTATCAGCCTCTTCTAACTTTTCAAAACGTTCATTTTGTGTTTTAATATCAGTTGCAGAGTTATATTTAGCATCTAGCTCAGTAACTTTTTTAGTTAATTCGTTATCTTTTGCTTCTAAAGCTTGTTTTGCTGTTGCTAATTTACCATCTGCATCGGCAATCGCTGCTGCTTTTGCTTCTTCTGCTTTTGTGCCAGCTTCTGTGATAGCTTCTGTTTTTGCTGTAGTAATTTTGCCTTCTAGTTCTGTTTTTG
>CAUQUX010000006.1:0-21175 GCA_963521235.1 uncultured Veillonella sp.
AGCTAGTGCTAAGAGCTTTTTATATGAGTAGCCCCCACATTTGACAAAGAGCCTTACAATACACGATCGTCATTCGTCAAATGACTTTTGGTTATACGTGAGAAATAAATATATTCTCAAATTAAAAGAAACATAAGTAGTATAAAAGACCATCTATAAATATATATACACGCATCCATATACTAACTTATGTTTCTTCTCTACTTGATTGACATATTACTACTTTTTCTTTCCAAAGAAAAAGGATACTACAGCAATCACGATAATTGCACCTAATACAGATGGGATTAAAGCCATCCCAGCTAAACTCGGACCCCAAGTACCAAAAATTGCTTGTCCCACAGAAGAGCCTACTAAACCTGCAATAATTCTAGCAATAATACCCATAGAGCCAGCTTTTTTAGTAATTTTACCTGCAATAAATCCGATTAATCCACCAATAATACATGCCCAAATCATCGTATCACTCCTTTACATGAAATTCCTACATTTATGTTGAAACCCATAACCGAGCAGTTTCTATAGATATTTAATATCTTAATTGCATTCTACTGCATTTCATTTGAGAAAGCAAACTTTTTTATTTGTGAGCTATTTTTTAACCTTTTTCTCTTAAATTGCAAGTCAAACCTCTTATTCTTCGTTCATCCTTCGTTTTGAAATCTCACTTGCCTCAGAAATCGTATCGGCTGTTAGAGCAATGTATCCAACATAGCCCATCCGACCAGTTCTAAATATTTTTCCTGTCTTAATTATTTTTGATGGTCTAATTCGTTGTACTTCAGTACCATATGCAACCAAGTTCGACATAGTCCTACCTCCTTTTTGAAATATCGTATAATTACTTAGAAAAATTAAATATCAATCAGACCTGTAATTGCATGGGGGATAGAACTTTTTACCAACTCATTTTGTCCTATAACCAGAAAAAGAAACATAAATAGAGCTACTTTATTGTACCTAAAATTAGGTATATCTCATGTATCTCAATTTATGTTTCTTATTATTTCATCATATTTACATTTTATATATTTTTTATATGAAAGAAACCGAACTGATTAATTACTATCCCCAAAACTTGATAAAGGCCCTAAATAGCTAGCGCTAAGAACTTTTTATATGAGTAGCCCCCACATTTGACAAAGATCCTAAAAAAACATAAGCAAGATCACCCATACCATTACAATCAAAGGTATAGGTAATCTATACTTATGTTTTATGTATCTAATTCAATTACTTTTGTACTACTTTCCTTTAAAATAGCTTTGTATATTTTCCAGCTTCCAAATATCTTTAGATTCTTTGTGTAAATAAAGCTTAAATACTACAACAGAATTTCCTTTAGCTTCTCACTCATTTTTTCTTGACGTTTCTTCATAAACTCTTCAAAGTTTGCAAGCTCACAAGAAACATCCTCAGGAAGATACTTAGTATTTTCTCTATTCCCTGTAACTTTCAGCCAATCCACAAGTGGGGTAGCCTTCTTGGATTCATTTTCTCTACCTTCCAACAATTGAAGATTTGCTAATGTATTCCTTCTTCTACGCCATTCTTCTTTAGTATCATCACCAATCACTGTTCCATCCAGCAACATTAAACCTTTAATCTTGCTTTCTTCAAATCCTGAATACGGATGCATATGGTCTTGATGGAATCCCTTCTGACTATACTTCAAATTTGGATACAGAAGAGATAACAACATAAATGTATAGGCACCAAACTCATACGTATCAAACATCGAATCAATCTCTTCTGCTGTGTAACGAAGAGATCTGTCGCCCGCAAATCTAATAGCATTAAGATTGTCCATGCTAAATGATTTAGTAGGTGCATCCTTCAATGCTTCGCGAATACTTGCAAGTGCACTGTTTGATGCAGCACCAAAAATTTGTTTTACCTGTGCAATTACAATATATTTTCTTAATTCAGGTTTACTTTCTGGATCAAATTCACCACGTTTATATCTGTAGTAAATCATAGGGGAAACAGCTAAATAAGAAATGATATTCTCTGAATTGAATCCGAACTCATTTAACAAGTCAACTGTATCCTTAATGGCTTTTTGTATAGCTTCCCAATTTTCTCTGATTTTTAGTACACTATCCTTTTTGAACGTTTCTACTTTTAATGCTACGGACATATCCAAAAGATACAAACAGGTACGCATTATAAAATCATTAGAGAACTCGAATCCTTCACCCGTTTTATTTATTTCAGAAAGTAACTTATCAATTTCATCTCTTGCCTTATCCCAATGAGAAACAATAGTGGAGAATAATAAGTCACTCTTTGAAAGTACCGTTCCACCAGAATTTACTCTAACGAAAATATCCAATACACTGTCAATTGAATCTTTTTCTACTTCAAAGTAATTGATGATTTCATCAATGACAAGTCTTGTATGTAAAAGTGAAATATTCTTTGTAGCAACTTTATCGGTTGCCCATCCATTAGGAATAATGACCTCTGTTAACAAATCTTCAGCTGAATACTTAAGAATATCTTTTACCAAATACCAAAGGTCATCGTCCTTATTCGTTGCAGCCTCTTCTGCTGTTAAAAATCTGAACTCATAAGAAATATCCTCATCATTAGTTTTTTCACTGTGCAAATTAAAGTACAGTTCTTTCTTCAGAAATGCATCATCAGTCTTCCATCTTTTGTATGGAAGTTTTCTACTCATACTTCCTTGCAAAGCTATGTATAGAGAAGTCAATCTCTGCTGTCCGTCCAAAACTGCCTTGATGGTTTCCTCTCCACTGCCAACTGGGAACGGCTGTGGTGCAGGAAGATTCTTATACATATCACGGTCATGGTAATCTTTTATAAATTCATACATTGAATACTCTTTTTGGTTCACAATAGTTTTCTCAACTTTCCAAAAAAGAAAAGTTCCAATAGGATATCCAAGCATGATAGAATCCATTAATCTTGTAATTTGGGAGTCTCCCCACACGTATTTTCTTTGAATAGCAGGAAGATACATTCTTCTACTATTTATATCATCAATAATTGCTTTAATAGTTTTCTTTTCGTATGCCATAATTTACCTCGCCTATTACTCTTTTTTACACCGTCAGATTTTACTCAAACCACCTTTGCTATATATTATATATAGTATTATTCTTTAAATTCAATTTTTGATTGATTCTTTATTTTAGATACATAATCACCTCCAATCATTAAATTGATTGCTTTGGTCAATTGTATAATGATATTTTTCTTCTTATTATCAAAAACTACTATATATGCAACTCTTATAAAACAAGTTCTACCAGCCTTTTTATCTCTATAATAACACTTTCAAAGCTAATATCTTTAGCATATGGGTTTTTCTTTTGATAACGATTCCATCTACTCTTAATTTCATCGTTATTATTAATCTGATACACAATATCTAACGCAGCATTTTTCAGTATATGTGTTTTTCTATAGGCAAATGTTAAGTCTACTGATACTTTTAACGCTTTCATATCAACTTGCTTTTCATTGTTCTTCATGATGGTGTATATATCATAAAAATCTTTACTTCTGCTATTATTTTCTGCTCTTGCTAAAACAGTTTGTAACTTCTCTGCTAAAACTGATTCTAATGGATATAACCTCAGTAGTATATCCTCGTTTAGAATTGTAGTATAAAGTTCTATCTTTGCATCAGGATATATTGGATCTCCTGTGGCTATATCTATTGCAAATGGTACCCGTATATTAGATAAATGTCCAATAATATGATACCTAACACCACCATACTTGTCTTCTAGCCTTATATTATCAACATCATTTAGAACCTCAAACCATACTCCAGATGTATCTGCACCAGATATTATAGTACTTAAAATATCCTTTATTTGCACTGCATCAATAGTTAATCCCTTAACTAAAAAATCAATATCCTGAGTGGCCCTATTTTGTATTCCTAATGTATAAGTTAAAAGCATTCCACCTTTCAACATAAAGTTATTTTGATATTTACTTATAGATAATAATTTTAGAAATTCATCGAAGAAAAATTGATTCAACACCAGATTATAATTCAATCTTAATTCTTTTGCTCTCTTACGTAACTTTTCTGTAACACTATCCTTATTCATGGACCATTACCTCCAAAATTTCTTCTATTTGTTTTGAAATTCCGAATAGCTTTGCATATTTTCTAAGTTTCCAAATATCTTTAGATTCTTTTTTTAAGTAAAACTTCCATGCCTTTGAAAACATCTCTGGATCTTGATGTTTGCGATTCCTAACAATATCACAAATTGTACGTTCCATATCATATACATTTACAAAATTTCCCATTGGGGTTTTTACTTCTGAAAGTCCAATCATATGCCACTCTTTTTTTATTTGATATACATTTACTGCCTCTTTAATTCTCCACGCATTATATCCTTGATATACTGTCACTTCATTATAAAATGGTAATCTTTCCGTCAGACCATGCAGATATAACGCCGTTTGATAAGAATATATACACACTTTGTTTTTAACCTGAAAAAAATATAATTCGTCATAATTATCATATAGAGGTGAAAAATATACCCCTCTAGAAACCCGTTCAAGCTCACCATTTCTCACCATATTAGTAAGATACCAGGAGTCAATATTATACTCAGACACTTCCCTCGCGGTAATAATTCCATTATTTTTCTTTAAAAGTTTTCTAATAGCAGTGGTATTCATTACATCACTTCCTTTTGTGCTTTATTTTATACTAAATAACGCACAATTACAAGTTGTATTACATCATTAAAGATATTTTGTCGGTTCAATAATATATTTTTAGGGGACAACAATAGCCCTACCTTATTTATACTGTATAAAATCATCCCTACAAAAAAGAAACATAAATAGAGCTACTTTATTGTACCTAAAATTAGGTAGATCTCATGTATCTCAATTTATGTTTCTTATTATTTCATTATATTTACACTTTTATACAGTTCTTATATAAAAGAAACCGAACTGATTAATTACTATCCCCAAAACTTGACAAAGGCCCGTTATTATACGGCAAGTAATAGTATAAAAACAGTAATTAGTACCTTTGGGATCTATGAAAGTTGGTTATGGTCTTATACCTGTAGTTCCTTGATGATTCTTTCCGCATCTTTTGAAAGTGTACCACTTTCATAAGTTTTTATCAGTTGCCCTGGAAAGTATCGTTCGTAAATCTGTAATTTATCTGCCCATCTCGCATCATATTCTTCATTACCAAGCATACCAAGATGTTCCCAATATTTGATGGTTCCATCTGGCAAGTATATGGTAAAGTCAGGACTTATGCGTTCACCATCTCCATGTAACAAAGGTTCTTCATACTTATAAGTAATACCATTTGATGCCAATAGATTACAAATAATTACTTCTGATTTACTGCGTACACGATTACCGTCTGCAGTGGTATAAATTCGACCTAACTGAAATGTATCCATCCCAAGATACTTAGCAATCTCCTGATGTAAATATCTCGAATCTTGTGTCTCCTCAATCATATTTACAAAATAATCTAACATAGTTTCTTTATATTGTTTTTTACGATTAATATCTTCAAGGATCTCTGTCATTGTTTCTTCAGAAATATCTATCTCGTTCACTTTTAGAACAATCCATCGTTCTAACTGTTTTTTTAACTGAAACTTGCCAGATAATAATCCTTCATACACCATATCCGATAGTTCCTTAGGATGCATATCATTTTCCTTACAAGTTCTAATAAATCCTTGTGTTTTCGTACTATCGTATACCTGTTGTAATGTATCACAGTTAATATCATACATTTCTTTTAAGCCAGAAAATCCTTTCCCCACAATTTCAATTAATCCAGACCGTAGATAATAGGGTAAGCAAAGTTGTTTTTCTTCATCTGCAAAATAATCAAATGTCTTATATCCTGTCTGTTGATTACCAACTATCTTTTGATATACGTCTCTAAGCTGTTCTTCCCGAGGAAATGAACCATCAATGAAATAGCTTTTTTTGAAAGAAACATTTTTATCTGAATACAGCAGGTAGGCATGAGCTCCTTCTCCATCGCGAGCTGCTCTACCTATTTCTTGGTAATACTGTTCCACCGATTCTGGAATCATAAAGTGAATGACTACACGTATATCTGGAATATCAATACCCATGCCAAATGCATTCGTAGCTATCACAATATTAATTTCATTGGACTTAAACTTTTCAATGATCTCCATGCGTTCTTTTGCATTCATATCACCATGAAAAGAACCTGCCCGATATCCCCGTTCTTCCGCTTTTTGAGCTAAATCCGTTACGCCTCTAGTATTTCCTTTGCGATATAAATACACTAACACTTTCTCAGATTTATGGCGCTCCAATAATTCCCAAAATGCTTCTTCCTTTTGATTTTCATCACTGAACTTCTTCACATGTAGTTGCACTTCGGTTCGCATCAAGATATCATCTCTTAAGATATGTTCCGTATCTATGTGAAAACTTTCACATACATCTTGTAATTCCTTAGGATTAATCGTTGCTGTCAGAGCTAATACTTTACACCACGAATCAGGTCCAAACAATTCATTCATAAACTCAGGAATACGCTGGTAGAAAGGTCTAAAGCTCAATCCCCATTGACTCACACAGTGAACTTCATCAATGACCATTAACGTAATAGAATCATGTCTCTTTCGTAAGCAATATTCAAAGTATCCATCAGTGCCAATCTTTTCTGGACTTACAAAGATAAAATCTGGTGTGAATTGACCATTAGCATAGTCGGTTAGCAATTGTACTTGTTGAGTCGACTGAACCCCTCCATGCAATACCAACACCTTGTACCCATGTTCCTTTATTTTTTGTGCTTGTTCTTCCATTAAGGCAATCAAAGGTGATACAACAATCGTTGTTCCTCCACAAGCAAGGCCCGCCATCCAGTAGATGATAGACTTCCCACCTCCAGTTGGCATAATACAAAGGGTACTTCCTTTTTCTACAACATTAGAAATAACCTTCTTTTGAAAGTCCTTTAACTGAAATTGCATGTTAGGAAAGCGTTGTTGAAAGTCTTCCTCTACATTATACATAGTAGTATCCTCCTTGTTCGCTTGCACTTTGTAAGACTGCTATATCATCTTTATGAGTATCTGCTACAAACTGTAAAAAAGTATCTACAATTACATATCTGTAGTTTGGATCAATATAGGCATCTAATGTTTCTGCTTTTTCTTTTAACAATTTATAAATTTCAAATGCATAATAGTGAAAAAGCTTGTATGGATAATAATAGTTTTGTTGCGTGGTTACATTCTCTGCATCTATCATTAAAAATTCAGAATCTGTGACACATCCAAATGTTTTTTTACCACTTAAATACCATAACGCCCATACAGCTGATCGACTTTTATTAGAAAATAACCCTGGATGCACCTTAAATAGCATATGCGTTTTAATACCACCACCGATGACTTTATACGCTGTATACTCACCTGTATCCAAGTCTTCCATGCCTAACGCCTTATAGTTCGTAATACTATCATATGTATTTGGATCATATTGTTCGGCATAAGTTTCCCCAAACAGGCATAGATTATAGACTATATCATTAAGATATTTTGCATCAGCTTTAGAAAAATCACTTCTATATTTATCTAGAGCCTTTGATTCCCGACTATTTAGGGTTTTACGTATAATTGGACATTCATTTTTAAGCACTTTTAGTTTAAACGTCTCTAAATCATCTTCATACTCTTTTAGCAATTCAAGATCAAAAATATTTATATAATCATCTCTATCACATTCAAATTCATCAATAGCAGTCTTCACTTTTTCTTTCAAACTAGGGTTCTGGTTTAAAAACTCGTCAAAGTATAGTTTAAAATTCTTATTAATCTCTTTTACAACAGATTGTATATGCTTTTCCTCGTAGCATACTTTTTCTACATGTTCCCCTTCATAGCAAAGACTCTCGCCATATTGTTCCTGCTTTAAATACATAAACCCTCCTTGACACACTATACTAACAAACAATTTAATATCTCTTCTCATAGATATATCCCTATTATATATAAATTTTAAAATTTTGTCATACGACGCAATTTTGTAGTCTCCTCATAAAAAAACATAAGCAAGATTACCTATACTATCACAATCAAAGGCATAGGTAATCTACACTTATGTTTTATGTATCTAATTCAATTACTTTTGTACTACTTTCCTTTAAAATAGCTTTGTATATTTTCTAGCATCCAAGAATCAATCTCTTCTGCTGTGTAACGAAGAGATCTGTTGCCCACAAATTTAATAGCATTAAGTAATGCTGCTTTTGATATATCTGACATATGTATTCTCCGCCAAAAAATACATATAGTATAAAGCCGATTTTTTGCCCCCGCTCAACTTTTCACACAACTCGAAATGTCAACATCTTATCCAGCCCACATGTTTCAATATCGCAAGGGGCACCACCACGCAGTGTTGCTTCCAAATGATAAAACAGCATACACCGGTTGATATGTTGAAGAAGAAATGGAGAGCGCCTCTGATAGCCATATTGCGTAAGCAAAGATCGTAGTTTGATTTTCACATACCCATTGCCCTTGCCATAGAGGATACGGATACGCACACTTTTAAAGAACAAATCCAAATCAGAATAGTCGCTTATATACTCTTCCATATTTACAGCGTGCTTGCCGTATGCAAGGTCCTTTTGTATGGCGGGAAATTCCTGGTTAAGGATGGATTTTTCATAAAAATAATGCATCCAATAACGAATGTCCAAAATGAACTTTCGTTTGTCACTGCGATACTTGTCAGCAAAAAAGGCCTTCTCACCTTCCCATATCAAATCAATGATATGGCTTTCCTCTCTACAGGTAAGCTCCATACTACTTATGATGGCGGCAAGGTCAAGGGCTGAATATAAAAGCGCCCTCACTAGTTGTCACCCTTTATGCCGTTGCACTGGCGGCACAGAATTTGAAGATTTTCCACAACACTTTTGCCACCACCGTTCATTGGAACGATGTGATCTACCTGAAAGTAAATCCGAGATTGATCCGTTTTGCCACAGCAAGCGCACTCATAAAGTCCCCGCTTGTTCCTTGACTTTTCAAAGGTCTGATCTCTTAGTTGTTTTTCCAGCATAGGGTCAATCTTCCCTATCTCATAGAGTGGCAGATCCTCCAATGCTCGTGTGCCGTATTTCACATTACTTTCACGGTCTTCATACAGATCTGAAGAATGGGATAGTTTCATCAGCTCAATATCGAGTTGACGGAGAAAATATAGTTTCCTTCCAAAGAATAGTTTGAGCATAGTATCATCACCGGAGTCCCAGATAGAATCGATATATTCCGACTTCTTACGCTGTCCCATATCTTCATCCCAGATGTGTTGTGCGATAGCGGTCACATTCAGCTTGCTCCTGTCTAACTCGGCAAAGGTATAAAACTGAGGGATTGCTTCATACTGTGTATAGTATTTCAGAATATTTAATACATCTCTTGGCTCATAAGGTGGTACAAGATCTCCGCAGAAGAAGGAGTCTCTACACTGACGTTCCATTTCCTCAAGCTCTTCGTCACATAGATATTCTTCCGTTGCTTCAAAGCTGGCGAACAGGGATGGAAGGGAATCCATAAGCTGCTTATACGCCTCTTGTGTACTATTGTAGACCATGACCTGATAGGCGTGATCCATACCATTTTCTTCCAGATAAGAAAACGCATACATTCCAATCGGAATGCGCTGTTCAAAAGGTACTTTTTCTAATGCCGAAGTATCTACTGAATCATCTAATATGGAAGCAAATTCTTCTATTTTGGAAATAGCAATCATGCGAAGATTATGCTTTGTCCGTTCAGTTTTAGTATCGCGGAAATCGTTACTTCCTTCAAAGAGGCTCTCAGGATTTACCCAAGCGATATTTTCATTCCAATGGTCAATGAAAGAAACAATATAGGCACTGGATGTGCCGCCTGCTGCTGTTCCCCGCAATGCACGACCAACCATTTGGGTCATCAAGATAGATGACACCGTAGGTCTAGCAAGGAAAACTGTCTTTGTTTGTGGTAAATCAATACCTTCTGTAAGTATGTTCACATTGATTAAAACTTGTAGCTTTCCATCTCGATATTCATTTAGCTTTCTCTCGTTATCTTCACGGCTGATTGTTACGCCAGTAATAACATCTTTCATAGAAGAAACGATAAAGTCAGCTGAAACGCCTGCTTTCTTGAACAAGGCGGTCAACTGAATGGCATGGACTACATTGACCGCAAAAAGGATGGTTTGCCCATATTCGGATTGCTTCGCTGCATAAGTCTCTACAATCAGCTTGTTTCGGACGGCACTGTCTGCCATCTGCTGTGCAATTTCATCCGGCAAAATATCCAAATGTTGGATACTCTCCCACGCATCCACACCAAGAAGCTCACCGTACTCTTCATCGGTATAAAAGCTTTCAAAAATCGGCTTTGCAAGTATTTGTCGGTTAATCAATTCCTTTAAGCCGATTTGATATGTAATCCCCACATCGTCATGTACAGCTTGTCCATTTCTAACACCATCGCCGTATATACGGGCTAACAACCCCTGTTCGTTTTCTGCTGTCCGAAATGGTGTTGCAGTCAACCCAATGAGCTTCAAATTAGGCACTTTCCCTTTTACATACTCAATGATTTTTCGATACGTTTTAGCCGTTGAATGATGGGCTTCATCTATGACAAGATACAGCTCGTTTTCATCTTTCAGCCATGTGTCCAGACGTTCAATATTTCTTCCAATACTGTCTTTGCTGACAATCAAAAGATTGTCCTCGGGACGAATGTCACTAGTACGGTCATGACTAGACGCGCCGGAAATAATGCGGAAACAAAAGGATGAAATATGTGGTATCACTTCTGTATAAGCAAACTTTTGAAATGATTCCGCTGCCTGATCCAGCAACATTTGACGGTGACCAATCCAAAATATCTTCTTTTTCTTGTCAATGGCATTCTTCAAAAGCCACATGGACACTGTATAGGTTTTCCCGCCGCCAGTAGGCAGTACTACCAACGTACTGTAGGACGACTCTTGATTGATTTTGTCGAGACACCACATCGCCTCTTTTTGGTGTTCGTATGGCAATCTTTCATTTGTCCCCTTTTTGGGAAACACATCACCGTAGGACTTAACTTCTATACAATCAGAAAGATGTTTCATTTCCTTTACCTCACTTTATGATTCTTTGTCCCCCCTTGCATGAGCCGATTTAATGCTTACTGCGTCGCTTCGTTCCTTGTAAGCAAAGATACGGCCTCAACATGATACGTCTGCGGGAACATATCTACTGGTTGGACTTTTACCAAATTGTAGCCCTGTTTTGTCAGTATTTCTATATCTCGTGCCATGGAGGATGGATTACAAGACACGTACACTATCCGTTCTGGCGCCATGCCAACGGCAGCGTGTAATACATCTTCTTTACAGCCTGCACGGATGGGATCAAATACAATCACATCTGGCTTGATGCCTTGTTTATACAATCTGGGCATTTCCACGGCCGCATCGCCTACGATAAATTTTGTATTAGTATATCCATTTCGCTCTGCATTCTTTTTCGCATCTTCGATAGCTGGTGCCACAATTTCAATACCAATGACATGCTTTGCTTTGTGCGCCAAAAACAAGGAAATCGTTCCTGTTCCACAATAGGCATCGATCACCGTTTCATGGCCTTTCAAGTCCGCAAATTCCAAGGCTGTATCATATAGGACCGTGGTTTGTTCTGGATTCACTTGAAAGAAAGAATGTGGTGACAACTGAAAGGATAAATCTTTAATATAATCTGTAATTTGGTCTTTCCCATAAATGGTACGATTCGTAGGTCCTAAGATCACATTCGTTTGTCTCGGATTGTGATTCACTACGATAGAGCTTACCTGTGGCAACGTTGTTACGATACGATCTACCAATTCCGATTCATAAGGAATACTTGCGGTTCGACTTACAAGGATAACCATCCATTCGTCTTTCCCAATACGACCTATAACATGACGAATCACACCTCTTTCCATATGCTCATCATAAGGCTCGATACCTAATTCATTCATAGCCTCGTAGCAAACTTTACGTATGTCATCATTGCCTACATCTTGAATAGGACACTGTTCATGGTTGATGATGCTATGGGATCCCTTTTGATAAAATCCCATACGAATTTTGTCTACGGTGCCACCTACAGGCATTTGCATTTTATTACGATACCGCCACGGCTCCTTTGGTCCTATACAAGGTAATACCAACTCTGGGTCACATTTCGCAATCCGTTCGATAACAGCTTTCACAGATTCTGTTTTTAGTCGTAATTGTTCTGTATAGGATGCATGTTGTAATTGACAACCTCCACAATTGCCGTATACCTCACATTGTGGGTCCACTCGCTCTGCAGAGGGTGTCACAACTGATACAATGTCACCTACGGCATAATTTTTCTTTACCAAATTAATTTTTACTTGTACCGTTTCATGGGGCAATGCAAAAGGTACAAATACTGTAAACCCTTCGTATCTGCCTACCCCTTCGCCACTACTACCCGTCCCATGAATATCTATGGTATATGTAGTTCCAACGCACACCGGTGCTGTCTGTTGTTTCTTCTTGCTCATGTATATCTATGTATCCTTTAATTAACACATGTTTCCATTACCGTATTTCTTTTATTATATCATTTTTTATGCATTCCTAACACGACTCTATATATCACTACTACCTAGTATTATTCCCTCACATGCACACCATTTATATCATCAAACTATGTACCTTAGTCTACGGTCATAGAACTATCTTTCATGCCATTTACTGAAAGTATGACTACTATCTTTTCTACCTAAAAACGCTTTAGGCCACTTTAAAATTCAAATAACCAAGTATGTATATAGGCTCATCAATATTACAACCAACTCATTTTGTCCTATAGTCCTAATTTTATAAGCTTACAACTCTAGCTTATCTAAAAAACAAAAAGCATATAGCTTCACATTTTGTACATACGTACTATGAAAACTATATGCCTATTTACTATACAATTTTTAAGGAAAGCACTATCTGCATATCCTTTATATCAGATACTCTCACTACACCAAATAAGGTCTGTGGTTATCCTTTCACCAACCGATTACGAATCATTGCCGCTCCTAATACCAATACAGCACAGCCAATATGGAATGGCAAGCTATATGGTTCAATGTATGGTGCTGCCATTGGATCATGTTGAATCATGCTAGCAGATACCCAACCTAAGATACCACCACCTGCATATAAAATGACAGGGAATTTATCGATCAGTTTGACAAAGATGGTACTACCCCAAACAATGATTGGCACTGTTACTAACATACCAACTACTACTAGCCCAAAATGCCCTTCTGCTGCTGCCACAACGCCTAGCACATTATCGATGCCCATCACACCATCGGCAATGATGATCGTAGCAATGGCACCCCAGATATTATCTTTAGCTTCGATATTATGCTCGTTATCTCCATCTTTCAATAAGGAGTAGCCAATCCAAAGCAACATAATACCACCAACGATACGCAACGCTGGAATATTATCTAACGCTTCAATGAACAAAATAGCCATAATTAAACGTAAACCGATGGCTCCCGCAGTGCCCCAGAAAATAGCACGCTTGCGCAATGTTTCTGGTAAGTTTTTCGCAGCCATGCCGATAACAATAGCATTGTCGCCTGCTAATAATATATCAATAATAATAATTTGCAGAATTGCTAATAACCCTTGTGTTGATGTAATATCCACCATTTCCTCCTATATATACTACTTAGAATACATTTTATTATAACATAGAGAACTCCTAAAACAAAGGATAGCCGATTCAAATGAACCGACTATCCTTCTAGTATGTTAGAATCTACACAACCGTAGTTTCCTACCTTTTATTTTGTGTAACTACACTTTGCAATTAGATGTTCTTTCTGTTTCACAACAAATCAATGACTTCTCTAATTCAGAATATATACTTTCACAGTACGACGACCAAATTGTATGGCCTCATTATAGTTATCCATCGCCAAATCAATCCGATGCCCTATAATAGCACCACCTGTATCATCCGCTACAGCATAACCATATCCTTCTACATATACTTCTGTTCCTAATGGTATTACATTAGGATCTACCGAAACATACCCACGGCGAAGCGCATTGCCTCTAGCTGTATGTGTACCAGATTCATAGCTTGAATAGGCACTTGCTTCCATTTCTAATGTTTTTTTATAGCTTGTTGGTTTGCCTCGTTTGATAGATAATTTTGACCATGTTGCACTATCAATAGTTCCTGTCACTGGTAATCCATAATGACGTTGGAAACGTATTAAGGCTTCTTTAGTTCCATTCCCAAAGACACCATCAACAGCTCCAGGAGAAAATCCACTATCTACTAATTTAAGTTGTACTTCTTCTATGTTGCGACCACGATCACCAAACCGTGATACCTCGACACTACGGGTATTTCGAGATGCTTGTTGCCCCTCGAATTGTTTTTGATTCTCTAGTAAAGCACGCATTGTTTCTTTGCCTACTCTACCGTCTGGAGTTAACCCGTGTTCTTTCTGAAAGACGAGTACTGCGTATTCTGTATTATTCCCAAACACTCCATCTGCTGTATCAAGCAAATAGCCTTGGGCTACTAACAACGCTTGTAACTCTTCTACCTCTTTACCGCGATCACCACGTCCGGATGTTGCCAAGGCTGTCGCCATGGTACATACCAAAAGTAGAATCGCTATGAGAGTTATTTTTTTCACGATGTTCACCTCATATCTAAATGCTTATACATTTTACCATTTTTTGGGACATACGTCAAAAAAACAGGGCTTTTTATACACTCTAGTACCACTTATTACCCATTTTCGATACATTTTTCCCACATATAGTATAAATTACCTCTCACAGGAAATACCACCTACTACATATGTACACTAAAAATGTTAGTTTTCCTCAATTTCTATAGTAAATATGCATAAAAATGGGGTTGCTATACTAAATTGGCATAATAAAACCGTAGTAAAAGTCTCCCCTTACTACGGTTTTACTATAAAGACAATCGAATCCATTTCCTACTAGCAAAACTATTGTGGACCTTCTCCAGCAATAATCCGTTCTGCCTCTACGGTAGATAAATCATAATGCATAAAGTTTTTATAGAAATCTTGTGTTTCTTTCACTAGGTTAATATCCCCAAATAATTGTGGTTGGATGATTTGACCTGCCCATAAAATTTGTAATGCTGATTCAGCACTGTATCGATCCCACTTAAATATTCCTACAGGATTACTATATACACGACCCATTTGAACCGCTTTAATGCCACTCCATTGTGGATCATTCATAATTTTTTCAATAGCTGCTTTGGAGTTCACATCACCTACAATGATAATATCTGGGTTCGCTTTGATGATTTCTTCTATGGTCAATGTAAGACCACGACCTTTTTGTTCGATCGCATTAATACCCCCAGCATAGTGAATCCATTCATCAATGATTGTTTTAGTGCCATCTACTTTAAGTAAATTTTCACCTGTAGCAATATGCATAACTTTAGGACGTTCCGCATCGGTTAACGCTTTCGTTTTTTCTTCTGCTAAAGCGATATTTTTATCTAAATACGCATTGTAACTCTTAGCAATCTCTACCGCATTACCACCAAGAATATCAGCAGTCATGGATACTACATTGCGAAGTCCTTTATAATCTGTAAACTCCATATGCACGGCTGTAAAGCCACCTTGACGGCCTTGTTCCGCTTGCTTTTTACTATTTACAATAATTATTTGTGGTGATACTTTTTGTAGTTCTTCTAATTGTAAATCAAAGCCAAACCGATCTGGTGCAGCAATATTTTTAATATTTGGATAAATATGTGAGAACCAAGGTAATGTTTGTACATATTGTGTAGTAGCAACTAATTTATCTGCCCCACCTAGCATCAACATAACTTGGTTGTTCGCTGGCCATAAATCAGCAATCCGTTCTACATGTGTTGGTAATTGAACTTGAGTGCCACCAATATCGGTGATAGTATGTACTTCTTGCGTTGCTCCTTTTGATGCATTTTCTGTGCCACAACCAGCTAACAAGCCGATGGAAATCAGCAATGCAAAGAGCATAGTAATAATTCGTTTCATAACGTCTCCTAACTAGCTTCCATACACAAACTAACTACTTTAAAATCATGTGTCTATAAATTTAGTTAGCAGGGCTTTCACCATGGATAATACGTTCTGCATCATCACCAGATAAATCAAAATGTAAGAAATCTTTATAGAACTTTTGTGTTTCTTTCACTAGGTTAATATCCGCAAATAATTGTGGTTGAATGATTTGACCTGCCCATAAGATTTGTAATGCCGCTTCAGCACTATATCGATCCCAGTTGAACGTTCCTACAGGATTGCGGTATACACGATGGTTTCTAACAGCTTTTAAGCTTGTCCATTGTGGATCATTCATCATTTGGTCAATGCCTTTTTGCGCTTGTGTACCACCGATGATGATAATATCTGGATCTGCTTTGATGATTTCTTCTATAGTTACTACGATTTGTGGACCTGCTGCTGTAATGGCATTCTTACCGCCTGCATAACGAATCCATTCATTGATAATCGTTTTGTCTCCATCTACTTTTAATAGATTATCTCCACCTACGATATGCAACACGGTTGGACGTTCTGCATCGCTAAGATGTTTAGTTTTTTCTTCCGCTAATTTTACATTACCATCTAAATAAGCTAGATATTGTTTACTAATGTCGATGGCTTTACCACCTAATACATCGGCTGTAATAGCCACGGTTTTGCGCAATCCTTCATAGTCAGTAAAATTCACACGTACTGCTGGAAGACCTGCTTTGCGAGCCATTTCAATTTGGTTCTTATTGCTAGCCAATACCACTTGTGGATTTAATTTTTGAATTTCCTCCATTTGCACATCTGTGCCTTTTACCGGAGCTGGAATCTCTTTAATTCTAGGATACACTTTTACAAACCAAGGCAATCCTTGTACATTTTTTGTAGTAGATACTAATGTATCTGCGCCCCCTAACATCAATACTACTTGGTTATTAGCATGCCATAAATCTGCTACTTGTTTGATATCTTTTGGAATCGTCACTTCCGTTCCATCAATATCTGTGACAACCCTCGTAGAAGATGTATTCCCTTGGGATGCATTTTCTGTGCCACAACCAGCCAGCATACAAATGGCGGTAAATAAGGCTAATAACAATACTACAATACGCTTCATAAAATCTCCCCTTTCTGACCTAACTGTGGGATTACGCAAACTGTGCGCTGTACCGTTTCGCTGTAAAACAAACTAAGCTTCGTCCGGTAAATTCTCTCCAATACTTCCACAGTCACATCACTGACAGAATCATAAAAATCTATTGTTCCACCACGACATAAACCGACACGGCTATTCAGTAATAAAGCCTGTTCCGGCACATGTGTAGTAAAAATAATAGCATATCCTTGTGTTCGCAACTGTTCTATCGTTTCTAGAACAATCACTTGATTACGTATATCCAATGCAGATGTTGGTTCATCCATCAATAATAATCTTGTATCTTGCAATAAAGCGCGTCCAATGGCCACTAATTGACGTTGTCCACCACTTAAATCGCGACACGGTTTATCTCGTAATTCTGTAATTCCTAGCATCTCTAATATATCATCTGTTTTTTGAAATTCTTCTTTTCCTGGCGAAGAAAACATCCCCGTTCGCAACGTCGCTCCAAAGGATATATAATCTCGTACCGTATAGGCTATATCTGCCCCTATAATCTGTGGTACAAAAGCAATTAACTTCGCTCGTTCTTGAATAGACGCACTCCCTAAATCTACACCATTGCAATATATATGCCCTGCTTGCACCGGCTGAAAGCACATCAAGCAACTAAGCAACGTAGATTTTCCTACCCCATTACGCCCTAATAGAGCTAAGGTATCGCCAGCTTTCACAGAGAATGATAAGTCCGTAAAAATATTAGGCTCTCCCTTGCCATACGAAAAAGAGATAGAATCTACTGAAAGTTCAAAGGAATCCATTAGAAATACCTCCGTTGTTTATACAATACCCACGCAAAGAATGGCGTTCCAATGAATCCACAGAGTATTCCTAGTGGAATCTCTGCTGTTGTTAACGCTCTAGCAAATAAATCTGCTACCATCAAAAAGGAGGCACTGACTACTATCGTAGCGGGAATCAATTTTTTATGATCATGACCTACTAACATACGTGATAAATGTGGTATCACAAGACCTACCCAACCAATGGTACCACTCAAACATACAGCCGCTGCCGTCAATAACGTAGAAATACCTATTATGACAATCCGTTCTCGCTGTACATTGACACCTAAACTTTGTGCTTCCTGATCAGACAAGGACAAAATATTTAAGCGCCACCGCAAGGCTATGATTGCTATTGTTCCTACCACAATAATCGGCAACACATAAAATAAATTATCCCATGTGACTTTCGCTAAACTACCTAATTGCCAATACACAATATCTTGAAGCTCTGTATCTGGATCTGCAATGTATTTCAGCAGTCCAATGATGGCTGACATAAATCCAGACACAATGATGCCACATAAGACAAGAACAATCCTAGATTGGTTTTGAATCAATCTAGGTAATAATAAGGTGAGGCATACCGCTACAATCCCACCAATAAAAGCACACACTGCTACCCCATATAATGACAAATGCGATAAGATACCTAAGCAGGCACCTACACTAGCACCGTGTGAGACACCTAATAAGTCTGGAGATACCAAATCATTGCGAAAAACTCCTTGATAGGCTGTTCCCGATATAGCTAACGCAACGCCTACCAAAATAGCCCCCAGTACCCTAGGCAATCGAATCTCCATAACTACATTGTACATAGATGCATCCCAAGTGATGGGGAGTACTAAAAATTTTGACAGTAATATGTTCCACACTTCTTGAACAGGAATAAAGAATCGTCCCATCACCAAAGACAACAAAAAAATTCCTGCACACACAAGGACCGCTATCATCATAGTCCGCTTATAATGATACATAATTATCCTCCCATTCTCAGTTACACGTATACACTTACTATAGATAGTTATTTCAAAATTTGCAAGGAGTTTTTTTACGTATTGAAAACATTCATAATTAAAAAAGCTGTAATGAAAGTTTCCTTTCACTACAGCTTATATAGAGCCTCTACTCTCTATGAAGTATGCAATTAAATATATTGTCCTTTGATCATATCATATTCAGACACGTTCACTTGGTGTTTACGTCCAGCAATTCGCAATACTGTATATCCCAAGATACCAGATACGATGGAACCTACGAAGATACCGACTTTTGCCATTTCTTGTGCTTCTCCTGGAGGGAAGGCTAACAAGGATACGAATAAACTCATAGTAAATCCAATACCACAACATAGAGCAATACCATACACATGAACCCAATTGGTTTGCGCGGGCATTTCCACGAGTTTAGATTTTACTAGCAAGAACAAAGTACCAAATACACCTATTTGTTTACCTAATACTAAGCCTACTGCGACCCCCAATACAACTGGATGAGCAAAGCTTTCTAAGGTAAATCCATGGAAAGAGACACCTGCATTGGCAAATCCAAAGATTGGGATAATCAAGTAGGTAACCCAATTACTCAATGTATGTTCCCATTCCGATAAAGGAGATACATGACGTCCATCACGTATACCATGGTATGGAATGAAAGCCGCTAAAATAACGCCTGCTAAAGTAGCATGCAATCCAGACTTAAACACACAGAACCAAAGGCCAAAGCCTAAGGCTAAATACGGAATTGGACGTGTATAGTTCATGCGGTTTACGTATTGTAACATAAACACGATGATTGCGGCTACGAATAAATAAAAGAAGTTTAACTCCGCTGTATAGAAGAAAGCAATAATGACGATAGCCATCAAATCATCCATAACAGCCAAGGTAGTTAAAAATACTTTCATCGCAATAGGCACTCGATCACCTAAGAGTGAAACGATACCGATGGCAAAGGCGATATCTGTAGCTGTGGGAATCCCCCAACCATGAATAAAGTCTGGATGGTAACCAACGATGAAATAATAAATCAACGCTGGCATTAAAAGTCCAAAAAATGCTGCAATACCTGGCAAAAATCGTTTTGCATTGGTATTCAATTCCCCTGCAATCATTTCCCGCTTTACTTCTAGGCCTACAAATAAAAAGAAGACCGCCATGGCCACGTCATTAATCCATAATTCAATGGACAATGGTCCTAATTTAGCATGAAGCAAAGAGTGGTACAAACTTTCTACTGGAGAGTTTGCCAATAGCACTCCTACCACAGCAGCTACAAAGAGTAATACACCCCCTGCTGATGGTGATGTAAAAAAAGATACAATTCGATTCATACAATTACCCCTCTACTATGTAATATATATCATTGAATAAGTAAAATATGTCTTTTGTTATTATATCATTAATTATATTCTTTATCTATCGAAATTTTTCTATATTTCGTATGTATACAAAATCCAAACTAGATTTACCAATGTCCTTACGGTATTGTTGTCCCTCAAAATCAATCATACCCACTCGTTCATAAGCATGTTCTAAGGATTGTTCCAAGGTATCTCCCAATCCTACAACACCTAGCACACGGCCACTTTGCGTTACATAGTGATCCGTTTCATATGTTGTACCAGAGTGAAATACTATCGACTTGGTATCCATAGTATATACATCACCTGCGATACATCGACCTACCAATGGCTGATAGGGATATCCTTCGGATGCTAAGATAACACATGATGCATACTGTTTAGACCACTCCAAGGTCATCCCCTCTAATCGACCCGTAGCGGTGGCATACATGATTTCTCCTAGATCACTCTGTAATAATGGCAATATCACTTGTGTCTCTGGATCACCGAAGCGCGCATTAAACTCTACTACTTTCGGTCCTTCCTCGGTAAGCATAAGACCTGTATACAAACACCCCACATAAGGATGCCCTTCTTCTGCCATGGCTTTCACGATGGGGGTTACTATGGTGTCTACTATGGTTTGTTCCAACGTGCCATCCAGTTCTGGCACCGGTGCATAGGCGCCCATACCTCCTGTATTAGGTCCTATATCTCCAGTACACAAGCGCTT